>JAUYFO010000065.1 GCA_030690925.1 Candidatus Moraniibacteriota bacterium | reverse complement strand
ACAAAGGGCACTAACCGCTAAAACCAACGAGGCATAAACAACATATCCAAACGAAATTAAAAAAACATTTTTTTTTGTCATACTATTTTGACTTAGTGATTTATTTTAATATTTTATCTCGATTATGCCCTGCGCTGTTTGCATATATGGCACCACCATCCCCAGAAGCTTTTCTCTCACTCTTCGCCGGTCGGCATCATCGTCTTCATCCCGGTCATCCATGTCCTGTGGTTTCTCCATGATGATGGTGACATCCTGCTTGGGACGATAGTGTGATTCGATAGCTCTCTCGCTATTCCGGAGGAACGAGACCAACATCTGATACTTCCCTTTTCTCTCATTATATACCCATTTGTAGCGCAGTGTCGCCGGTATCAGGGTCCTGATGCCATCATAGGCGACGGATTGGAGAGTCAGGTCGATACGACGGTCTTTATCTCTTTTCCTTTCGAAGACCAGCTCCGTACGGTGGCCAGCCTGATCAACTACCGTTGTCTTCACCAAGGTTTTATCATCATCTCTCCGGAACCAACGTTCAAACCGTTTTTTCTGAATCAATGATTCGGACGATACCGTCGTCTGACTCACATTATCCATCCCGAAAATATCAAGTTTTTGAGTAATCGGATTGAAAGTTATCTTACCTTCCGGGGCGGTTTTGTCGATCTGGATAGTCTCTGTTTGTACGGCTTCTTGATTGCCTGTTTTATCAGTAGAGAAATATTGAAGCGTCGTCGTGCCTTCTTGGATGATAATCAGTGGGTCAACATACATATTCCAGGTCGTGCCATTATCGATGGAATACTCTGTTTTTTCCACGCCACTGCCGTTTTCATTGTCAATGGCGGTAAGGATTACCGTCACGTCACTAGTATACCAATCGTTTGTGCCCTGAGTGCCGGAAAGAGAGAGCTTGGTGGTTGGAGGCGTGACATCACCTTCGAGGAACACTACCCCACCCAGTACGGGAGCCAGGGCGTGATCATCCGTACCATTGCCATCGTAGTCAATGGTGAGTGGGGAAGCCTGCTCGATGGTGCCATCAGAAAAGTCCATCTCTACTTTCGTCTCTGCCGTACTGGGAATACCGGAAAAGGTGGTGGTACCAGTAATCGTGTTGTTGTCTATCTCCTGTATTTCGAGAGTGAACGATCCCGGTACTTCACCGTCAAGCATCAGTGTCGGGTGCACCGCTGCCGGGACGGAGATATATTGCACTTCGCCAAAGCGTCGATAGCGGGCACCCGGGATATCTGAAGCTGTCGCGCTGACTGTGTGGCCAGCGCTATCCCGGATATACAGAGAAAGTGGGGAATGGAGGTAGTAGCGGAGGCGTTTTTCGGAATTAGTAGCAGGCTCAGAGTCAGAGATGAAATTAGGTAGGGTCGTGGATGACTGAGTAATGACGCTGTCCTTTATAAAGTCACGCAACTCTTGTACTTCAAGAATATCGGCATGTTCCCTATCAAGACGAGATAAGCTACCAGGAAAAGCATTGTTATATTGATCCAAATTCACCCAATACCGTTTCACGTTCAACGTGCCAGTACTGATTGCCAAAGCGCTTGGCGTCACCACTGTCCCATCACCGTCAACCATGCTATCAGGAGTGTAACGGAGCTTCGACTCATACTCTACACACCGCCCATCATTGGCAGCTACGGCACAATACTTGTCCGTCCAATACCGTATCGTGCCCAGTGTCTCTTCTCCGAATCCGCCAATCTGGTAGACTTCTATCGCCTCTGGTATAGTCATGTTGTCAAGCGCCTGATGCGTGCTGATACCATCCGCAAGAAGCGTCGCATTGACCGTACTCGGAGAGGTCACATCATCCGCATCAGCCGAGACCTTACCGGTAGTATCGCGAAAAAAACCATGCAATTCAGAGGCACTGCCGATCTCTGCTCCATATTCTCCGATGAATCCGTCGGTGAGCGCGCCACTCTGAAACGTAATCGGCGGAGTCTCGACACCGCTCCCCTCACCGGAGAAATAGGCGTCCGATGGCAGAAGTGGATAAGCACTTGGCATATTGTGTGCCAATGTCCGTGCCATCTTCGTGGACAGTATCGGTGATAACCAATCATATGGCAGTCCCTGATCATAACCATGCAAAAGCGCGCCGATGGCCTGTGGTGTACCGGACTGTGGCACGGCTACCAGTACTACCTTGTCAATCAGTCTGGCAGCTTCCGTGTCACCAAGCTTCCGTATCAGCGCCTTAGCAACCAGTCCGCCATTGGAATGAGCGACAATAGTGACCTTACCAGATTTGGAGGTACTGGCCAGTCGCTCCAACTCCGAGATGATATATGGTTCTGTGGTCGGCTTGAGATAGGAAAGAGTATCACCATCTTTTTCACCACCCTCAAGAATGTCATTGAGAGTCAAACGCCAGTCATACGGAGCCGCTTGCCAATCATTGATGAGGTGGTCGGTATCTCGCATCGTATTCATGTCGTCGATGAACGACTTGTAAATATTCCCCTGAGCAAGAGGTAAGACATTCTTCTCATCGATTACGTCTCGCGTATAAATATCGTCACGGATACTTTCTCCGTTTTCATCGAGGAAAAGTTTTTCCGCATCCGCTTCGCGATTCGGCTCCCACAGTTGGTTTTCATCATTGCCATTCTGTACATACAACCGACTGGCCTCCAATCCCGGCAGAAAGAGCACATTGGAAAAGCAATCCGTCGTGCAGGTAGCAGAAAACTTGATCGGACTAAAACCATCGAGGCGGAATGTTCCGATCAGCCGCTCTCCAGCGCCTCCAGGATTGACATCAGCAGTCGGGCCGCTGGCATCGCCATACCAGTTGTTCCGCAGCAGTACTTTTCCAGAAAAGTCCGTCCCCAAACTGCCGTCGTACCAAATGGTAGAATTGACCGCCATGTTCACCGTATTGCCTTCGAAATTCGAATCTATCACCTGAAGGAAATCATACGATTCCCAATCATCACTGAAGCCAAGACCTGATTCGATATCAGTGTAAGCATTGTTTTTGAACGATGCATTCTCAATCCTAAGTTTTCCTCCAGAAAGTCTCAACGCAGGATTTTCCATAAACGTACGTGCTGAGGCATGAGCCGTTTTGACAAAAAAATTCCTAACTGGATTGATCCAGCCGACGTTCCACGGACAGTTGTCGCTGCCTGTCCATTCATTCAGTCCCATCCCTTCGAAAATCACGTGACGTAGTATCGATGGTTCTGTGTCAGCAGTCGCTTCCGTCGAGAACTCAATCATACCGGCTTCGGGAGAAAAATAACACTCCCGATCGTAGGGAGCGTAGTCGGCTGGAACACGAGAATAGTCGGTGGCTTGCTTGGTGAAATGAATCGACTCTGTCGCTGTCCCGAGAGCCACAATGCGTCCGTCATAGACAGAGAGAGTCCCTACCGCTACCTGGGTACCCGGAAGAATAGTCAGTACGGCGCCATTCACCACCACCGTCGGCTTGGGGAAATCGGCTCGCGTCAGGTGTCCACTCCAAGTCGTATCATGATCGATCACCGTGTAGTTATCATAGTCTTGCCAAGGGTCGGCAGCCTGGGCGAGGGTTGAGGACATTCCCAGAAGAACAAAAGTAAAGACCAGCACCCCCATTATTCTGTACCACATGCGGCTCTGAATGTTTAGTATTATTACATGCTGAATAATACAACAATGCGTCTCAAAAATCGAGTCTCTCACTGCTTTACTAACTTTCCTCCGGCCCCGATCTGATCCAAACGGATAGAGAGCAGCTGGGAAACACCATCGGCCCCCATGGTGACGCCGTAGAGAAGTGAAGCCTGCGCCATCGTCTCTCGATTGTGAGTGATAGCGATAAACTGCGTGTGATCAGACAACTCCTGGAGCATCTTGCTGAAACGCCTCGAGTTTGCCTCATCAAGCGCTGCTTCCACCTCATCGAGTACGGCAAAGGGTGGCGGATTGTGGGAAATAATAGCGAACAAGAGGGCCAGCGACGTGAGCGACCGCTCCCCGCCCGACAACATAGACAGGTGAGCAATCTTTTTCCCCGGGGGACAGGCGACGATTTCTATACCAAATTCATCTGCTTCTTCGTTTTCTTCCACGCCCTTCTCATTTTCATCGCCCCCCTCTTCTGATGTACGACGTTTCATTTTCACCAGAGCAAGCTCTGCCTTCCCTCCACCAAAAATGATTTTAAAATAGGCTTCAAACTTCTTGCAAATCTCTTTAAAGGCACCCTGAAAAACAACGCTGATCTTCTGATCCATCTCTTTCACGACCACCCGGAGCGATTCGATAGCCTGCTTCAGATCAGCCGACTCATGAGTCAGAAATTGAAAACGCTTTTCCGTTTCCTGATATTCTTCTACCACCAAAGGGTCAATAGTCCCGATATGCTCCACTTCTACCTTGAGGCGAGCAATCTCCCGTTCCAGTTTCTCACGATCCACCGCTGTCCCGTCATAGACGAGGTCCTCTGGCTTCATCGTGAGCTCTTCACGTACCAGGGCTATCAGGTCTTCCTCACGCACCTCCACCCGGGCCAAGCGAACCTTGACCTCATTGAAGGCATCTTTCAATGCTGTCAGCTGACGCTCTTTTTCACGCCACAGCTTTTCTTTGGTGAAAAAAGTTTCCCGACTGGCACGACTGTTGTCACGCACACCCTGTAACCGTGTTTCTTTTTCCCGGAGGAGCTTCTCCAACTTCTCCAGCATCATATTGAGTGCCACTCGCTCCTCCACGTACGCCGCCAGACGTTCATCGCTCATCTTTTTTTCGTCATCCGGCAAAGCAATGATCTTCTTTTCCTGAACACTTCCCTCACCGGCTTTGGCATCGAGGTCAAACAGTCTCTGTTTGATAACCTGAGCAAATTCGCGAATATCTTGAAGGTCTTCCAGTTTCTCGACATGCTGCAAGCGCTCAATCAGCGTTGCCTGCTGGGCACGAATCTCATCGAGTGCCTTGCGCACATAATTGAGGTCAACCGGAATCACTCGGATTACTTCCTCTACTTTCTGCTTCTCTTTTTCTATCTCGATTTTCCCCTCAACAACGCTCCGGTCACGGAGCAGAGTGTTCCCCTCATCACGCAGAATGAGAAGTTCCTTGCCCAGAGCATCTTCCTCACTCTGGTCCTCCATCGTTTCCGATGCAGCCGTCACTTCGCGCACTAGAGTATTGGTCTCCACCTCGATATCGAACACCTGTTTCTGAAAAATATCCCGCTCCGCAGCCAATTTCCACCGCTCTCCCTGAAAATTATCCCAGAGGTAGCTGTAGAGCAACATCTGTTTGTCATGGAGTTTCAGAGCCACATCTTTTCCCTGAGAGGCTTTTTCCGCCTGGCGCCGTAGGTTTTTGAGATGAGGTTCAATCTCATTCGTCAGAGCATCCACTCTTACCAGATTTTCCCGACTGCTTTCCAGTTTCCGTAGCGCTCGTTCTTTTTCAATCTGAAACTGTTTCACACCGGCCGCATCCTCGAATATCGCTCGTCGCTCAAGCGGTGTCGCCGAAAGCATGGCATCCGACATGCCCTGAGTAATAACACAGTAGCTGTCTTTTCCGATACCGGCCTTAGCCAAAAGGTCCACCACATCGAGCAGACGAACCCGCGAACCATTGATCAGGTACTCACTCTCTCCGCTGCGGTAAATCTTGCGGGCGATAGACACCTCCGCAAATTCAATCGGGATACGCTTATCGGCATTGTCAAAAAAAAGAGTGACCGAGGCCGTCCCCAACCGAGTCTTCTGATCCGTCCCGGCAAAAATGACGTCCTCTGCTTTCTTGCCCCGCAGGTTTTTCGAGGACTGCTCCCCAATCGCCCAACGAATAGCATCGGCCACATTACTCTTACCTGACCCATTAGGACCGACTATAGCGGTGATGCCGCATTTTTCTCCATCCGCAATATTACATTCGGGCAAAAAATCAAGCGTTGTTTTGTGCGCAAACGACTTGAACCCATTAATTTCGAGTTTCTTGAGATACATATTGGGGTTGATTCATGAGTCTAGAATCATGAATAAACACAAAAAAACAAAATCGAGCTTCGTCTTGATTCTTAATCCTCTATTCCTGATTCCTCCCCAGTATAGCTCATTCCAAACCAAAAGAAAAAGCCTGCTCTTGCGTGCTTTTTTCTCTATTCTTCTTTACTACACCCCTAAGCCCTAGAAGCTGACCCCAGCTCACTACTGCCAGCCTTTGGCCAGGAGGGCCTGTTTGGCTGCCTCACGCTGAGCCTCCTGTTTGGAAGCACCTTCACCCTCAGCCGCCTTTTCTTCAGCGAGATAGACCCCGGCGATGAAGTGACGGTCATGGTCTGGTCCCCATTCCTTCATCACACGGTAGCTCGGAGTCAGGCTCATTTTTTCCTGGGCCAGTTCCTGGAAACGACTCTTGGCATCGGTATGCAATCCCTGTTCGAACACTTCTGGCAAATGACTCATGACGTGGGTCAGAATAAAGCTCTTGGCCGCATCATAGCCCTGGTCAATATAGAGTGCGCCGATAATCGCTTCCATGGCGTTGGCCACCAGATAGCCTCGGGCCCGGCCAGTGTCTTTGGCCTCACCACGACTCATGAGAAGAAAATCCTGCAATCCAAGGCCATCACCGATGCGCGCCAACATATCACCATTGACCAACGCAGCACGGAAACTGGTCAGCTCTCCTTCGGGGTTCTGGTAGTTATGAAACAAATTTTCGGTCACCACCAATTCCAAAACGGCATCGCCCAAGAATTCCAGGCGCTCGTTCTGAGGATACTGGTACCCTTTGTGCTCGTTCAAATACGAGCGATGAGTCAAGGCTTCTTGAAACAAGGCAATCTGCCGCACCTCAATTCCGAGCTGCTGCTTCAACTTTTCGATATCAATCTCTTTGTTCATGCCTGATAGATTCTCTTACAAAAAAAGCGCCCAATACATCAGCGCTTTATTTATTCTTCTTCTTGGTGGTAGTTTTTGGAATCTTCTTGGTTTTTGCTTTTACCGGAGAAGCGAGCTCCTCTTTCTTGATAGCAGCCTTCTTCTCCGCATGTTCCTCACCACCTACATGCTGGTGGTTCTGAGAAACATCATCCTTCATCGGCTCTCCCATCTCACGATAAATCGTACCTAAGACACCATTGACGAAACGCGGGCTGGCATCACTCCCGAAAGTCTTGGCGAGTTCGATGGCTTCGTTGATAGCCACTTTTGGCGGCACCTCATCGTAGTTACCGAACATAAGCTCGTAGATTCCCAGTCGCAACACGTTTCGATCCACCACCGTCACCTGCTCCAGTGGCCACTCGGGAGCGCACTTCTCGATCAGTTTATCGATTGTCCGACGCTCGCGCAGAGTCCCCTCCATCAAGTGTTCGGCAAAAATCGTGTCTTCCAAACCAGGGGCGAACTCGACAATATTGTGCTTCAAAATCTCCCGGGCCCGATCATCTTTCTTACCCAAAAAGTCCCACTCGAAGAGCGACTGCATTGCTACTGATCTTTGAAGATGCCGATTTGCCATTTTGTTTTGAACCTCTCAAAAAGAGGGTGAAAATCTATTGGGATGGGACGAATCTTAGGCAGACTTTTTAGAAGCCTCAAGCTTAGGAGCCATTTTAACCATCTCTTTCCCCTTGTAAAAGCCACAGGTTGGACATACACGGTGTGACAAAACGCGCCCCTTACACTTCGGACACTCCTGAGTATTCACCAATTGCACATCATACTGCTTGCGGGCACGATCACGGCGATGCCTTGTATGTCTTTGCTTTGGGAGAGCCATAACAGTAAAAACTTCTTTGAAAATTTACGTCTCCTTATCCTACCACGAGTTTCGACACCTGGCAAGCCATCACAACATTACGCCTTTTTAACGAAAACCGCCCGTTCCACTTTGATCATTCTTTTCTCTAATTTCTGAAATTCCGAACGTTCTACCTTTTCTGATAACGTATATTTAATATCGGTAATATCATCCTGCATACGATCAACCTTATCAGACAGAACATCAACCTTTTCTGATAAGACGTCTTGACCTTCACCAAAAGCCATCATCATATCTCTCACATCTTCCAACATTACCGAAACATGATCCGCTGAATATGATTTTTCACTTTTTCCAGATTTTTTTACTCCCCTTTTCATACACCAACTAATCATCAATAACTCTATCCTCATACTAGCAAAATACAATTTTCTCTGCAAATGAGCGGTGTTTAGCTCTTTTTCGGCTTTAAAACATTGGAAAAACGCCGATTGGCATTTTCAGGAATCGACAGGAGCACCGGCTTGAAGGACAGACGGTGGATTGGGCTGGGACCGTATTTCCGAAGAGTATCCATATGTACCTTGGTACCGTAGCCTTTATGCTTGGCAAGCCCATACTGTGGATACTCCTTGTCGTATTCAAACATCATCCGATCCCTGGTCACTTTGGCGATGATCGAAGCCGCCGCAATGGATTTGACGGTGCTGTCCCCGCCGATCACTGCTTCTTGCCGATACGAACAATTTGGTATTTTCTGATTCCCATCAACCAAAACATATACCCGAGAACCACGACCGTGGTTTTTGCGTACATCCTGATTCACAGGGTTGGTCATATGGAGTTTCTTCATAAGCTGGGAAAGAGCAGATTTCATGGCAAGAAACGTTGCCTCAAGGATATTAATCCGATCAATAGTATCCGCATGAACGATCCCAACACCGACATAAAAATACCCCTGAATAAAATCAAACATTTTCTCACGCTGTTTTTCCGACAATTTTTTGGAATCACGGATAAAAGAAAATTCTTTCTCTAACTCCAAAGGAATAACAAAACCCGGGTCTTTATAACATACCGCGCTCGCCACCACCGGCCCGCACAGTGGCCCTCGTCCCGCCTCATCCACTCCCACCACCAAAACCGCCTCTTTTGAGGCAATCTCCCGCTCTTTTTTAAAGGTTGTTTCTTCCATATCCATCACTATACTCCTATCACTTCTTTCTGTAAATATTTTGCTTCAAATAAGGCTTTTTACTGATCTTTGGAGTGTCACAGAAGCTTGACAAAAAAGTTGTTTAGGTGTATAATATAAGAACAGTACCTAAACGCCCGCTTCCCTTTAGTATCAGGAGCGGGCTCGTGTCAAATGATTTATCTTAGACACCGTAGCTCCTCCGTTTGAATGATATATTTTGACACCGTAGGCGTGATGATTTTTTTCTTGTTTTGGTTCACCTCGACCGGTAAACCATCCTTCTTCTGATGAGCCTTGTAGAGAA
>JAUYFO010000009.1 GCA_030690925.1 Candidatus Moraniibacteriota bacterium | reverse complement strand
GCAATGGGTGAAGAAATAAATCTGCAACTCGAAAGAGTTTTCCGGATAGGAGCTCCCGACTTCCAAATAGTGTGCAGGGTCCGCTTTTTTCTCTTCTGTATCGAGGTAGGACTCGAGGAGGTAGAGGTAATTGATGGCGTGGGTAGAAAGAATCTGCAGTGCCTCTCGGTCTTGCTCGAGATTTTTTTTGAGAGTGAGTAACTGATCATTCGTGACTAATTTTTTTATGAGCGGATGAAGGTCGACCCCGTAGAGTTTTTGGGCAAAAAGATTCTTGAAGAGAAGGTTGAGGAATGGCTCGAGTTCTGGGTATTTGGTGAAGTACGGCATACGGGTCTCTCTCCCCGCCATGCGGGGGCCGTGTTCCGGCAGGGTGGTGTAGACTTTTTGGAGGACTGCTTCGTAGTCTGCTTCAGATGTCCCGATATAATTTTTTTTGAAATCGCCGAGGAGTGTTTTGTAGGTATCCGCACCTGTCCAGAGGAAGAGTCGGGAGAGAAAATGAAATTGTTTATTCCCCAGGAGATGAATTTGAGAATCATATTCTTCTCGTACGAGCGCCGGCACGGACGTCGTTTTGCGATCAGCCAGGCGTTTGCAAAAAAGGATGATTTCCTTTGCGACATTGATATTGGTGGCTGTTTGAAACCCTTTCCACTGAGGGACGGTGTTTACTTCAAGGAAAAAGAATTTTTTCTCAATCTCATCGTAGATAACATCGACGCCGCAAATAGTGAGTTCGAAAATTGACGCTACCGTTGTTCCAATGCGGCGCAAAGTGCTTAGTATTTTTTGGTCGGTGATCATTTCCGCTGATCCGCCCTGAGAAATATTATTGAGAAACCCTCCTTCTTGAGCGGTTCTCTTTATCACCCCTAGGACTCTTCCTCCGAGAACAAAGATACGATAATCGCCGGAATTTTGGATAAAATTTTGAAAGACCAGCTCCTCGAGAGGATTCTCAGTATGGTCGAGATCATCAATGGTATGAATAAGGGCCACCCCCTGACCCTTTGAACCTTTATTGGGCTTGGCAATAAATGGGAAACGAAGCGTTTTTTCTTGGAGTGCCTTATTGACAGCTTCTTTTGAGGAAAAGCGGAAAGTCGTGATGCAGTTGATGGTGGTAGTTTTTTCGCGGACGTAGGCTTGTTGGAATTCTTTCTCGGTAGCACGAGGAAGCTTGGCCAGACAGCGGTTGATAAGGATATGGTCTGCAGTAATAGTCTGCATCACGTGCTGTCGATTTTCTCCGCCCCCGAGCGAGGATGATCGCCACAGGACGATTTCGCCCAAATTTTTCGGGAGGACATCGGCCGATACTATGTCGTGCACCTCAAAGTCGATGGACAGTTTCTCCGCCTCTTCTTTTAGTCGTTCGACTTGCCATTCTTTTGTTTTGCAGATGACTGATATTTTCATAAGGCTACTCTATGCTGAGGGTGAATATATCTGCGAGAATATCCCGGATAACTCGTCGTGGCTTTCCTACGGTTGGATCATAGTGGATGGAAAGGCTCGGAAAACTATTGGTCTCCAGGAAAGACACTTTTTGCTGCCGTGGGTCAAGAGCGATATCTTCGCAGATGATATCTATGCCAGCGAGCTTCATATTGGTCGCCCGGGCCGACTTGAGCGCGAGGGCGAGCATGTCCTTATGGACAATCTCGGTACAATCTATCGACGAACCTCCCTCAGCAAGACAGGAATTTTCCTGGAGCAAAACGCAAGATTGTTGTGCGGGGATGGTATTGAGGGAAAGGTTGTTTTTTTCCAAAGTCTGGATTACCTTCCCATTGATGATAATTTTTTTCTGGAGATCGATATTCTTTCTTTCTATGAGAGTGGCAATAGTATCCACTCCGTTACCTATGATTTGAGGAGGGACAAGTTCGAGTGCTCCCAGAAGCCGATCTTTGTAAACAAGAAGGCGGTACTCCTTTCCAAAAACCATTTCTTGAACAATGAAGCTTCCGTCGGAATTTTTTACAATAGCAGCCAGCTCATCGAATGACCCGACATTGGTGTGGATGCCGATGCTCTTTTTCCCATTGGATTTCTTGAAAACGACCGGAAACTGCAGTTGCAGGTCATCAACAGTCGCCGAAAAGGTCGCACTCTTGCGGAAATATCGGCTACGCGGAAAGGGGATGCCCTCGCGCTCCCAGAAGCGATACGTAATTTCTTTATTTTTGGCGAGGGCTGAACTAGCAGAAGCAGGGTTGAGGGCGAGGGAAAAGACTTCCTTGACGATGATCGTCTGCTTACCGTCCGATATCTCGACTACCTCCTTTTCCGGATAGATATTATTTACGGCGAGCTGAAGCTCCTGTGCTTCTTTCAGGAGAAGCTTGAAATTTTTGGTCATAGGTATTTCTCTTATTTGCTCACATCAACAAGGAATTTCTGCAGATTTTTTCTTCCTATGATGACGGGGTATTCAAGACTGGCACGATCGACAACAGTGACGCGGGCAGGGATCGTAAGGCTATCTATAAGGAGTGAAATTTCAATTTTTGGTCTCATACTCAGTCCATTAGCAGAATAGGTGAAGGTGATAGCTTGCAAATCAGAATGGGCAGATCGATACTTTGCATCGTATTCATCGGAGAGTACCCTCAATTCTTCTCGGTTAGTTGAAAGGGGTTTTGGAATAGTTTCAAAAAATTTTAGGACATCTCCAAATCCGAGTTCCTTGGCCAGCTCGGTATCGATAGAAGTGGAGTCGGCTCCGGTGTCGATTTTGGCTTCCACTTCGATTTCTTTACCATCCTTCCCGATTAGTTTTATTTTCTCGGTACTGCCGATAACTCGTTTACCAGAGAGCTCCTCAATTTCCTCTTCAATCTCCCCTCCGAAGAGATTCATGCCCACTCGCATCCCGCGTTCCGTGGTTTTGATTTTAAGTCCAGAGACCCGTTTGAGGCGATCCTTCAGTCCAGCCAGATTGGCCAGCTGGATAGAGAGCCCGGGACGGGCATTGAGTTCCAAGATGACGGGTCCACGGTCACGGTCGATAGAGATGTCAGCACCGAGAAAGCCAAGGCCGGAAATAGTCTGTGCCTCGACCGACATGCGCAGGATTTCTTTCCAGTAGGGAATCTTAATACCCGAGAGCACCAGCCGGGTTCCGGGGATGTATTCGATAATGTGGCCTTTGCCGATGATGGCAGTGGTGGTGGTGCCGGTAGCGAGGTCAATGCCCACCCCGATAGCGCCCTGCTGCAAGTTGGCCTTGCCGTCGGAGGCTCGGGTAGGGAGACGGAGCATAGCCATCACCGGTACGCGGTTAAAAACGATAACTCGGATGTCAGGGATGCCTTTGAAGGAATAAGGTTTGAACAGTTTGAGGAGTTTGAGGCGTTCTTCGAAAAAAGCAATATCAGGAGAGTTGGCCAAAGAAAACGAGCCGTCAAAAATGTTGCTGATATGGGCATGCAGGTCCTCGACGGTAATAATAGCACCATCGGCCTTGACCCAAGCGTCGAGACGACCCTTTTTTCGAGCGTACACGACCAAGATGCCTTCGCCTCCGAAACCACGATTGGGTTTCAACGCAAAACTATCTGGCAGAGTGTTCCAGTCGAACGCCTCTAGCTCCTCACGATTTTTGATCTTGGCGATAAGTGCTGGAGCGGCCAGGCTATTTTTTTTCAAGACGCGTTTACAGAGCAGTTTGCTATCAGCCATCTCCATCCCACGCTTGCGGTTGTGGGGACGAATATACTCCAGATTCCGGGCGTTCATACCAAGAAGCCGGTTACTCTGCTTGAAGAAATCGAACATAGAGGCCAACAAACAAAAAAAACAAAAAGATGCCGCTGTTACTGTAGGTGGCGGATGATTTTGCGGAAGCGCAAGTACTCGGTGACGCGCAGACCCGTCCATTTCCCCAAGGAAAAATTGATGACAAAGGTGAAGAGGATAATCCAGGGGTACTGGAGAATCAGAGTGGTGAGGGCGTGCCAACTAATAAGGAAGTAGCCCACCACCGAAATAATCAGTGTTTCCAGCGCCAAGATGAGGGCGACACGGCTACCTTTTTCGATCTGGGTGGCGATGTATTTTTCCGCCTGGGTAATCATGATGAGGAGTGGAAAGATGGAGACGGCCGCTAGTCCCGTGCGCTGCGTCATGCCACCGATGACCAGGATAAACAAGATGGCCAGTGAAACGATAGAGACGGTGATAGCGACGCGAGGCAAATAAAGCAGGCGGAACTTTTTCATGAGGAGTCGCGACAGAGTACCGACGACAATGACGGCGATGAAGATGGCGATACCATATTTGATACCGTTTGGATCGAAGGCCAAAAGAGCAAAGGTAATGATGGAAGGGGTGTAGATACCGAAAGCCTTGATACCGATGACCTGACGAAAAAAAGCTACCAGGGTGACGACGATAGGCAGCATGAGGAGGAGGGCCACGGTCTGGAGGGGCACACCGGAAGCGACGATGAAGTTGATGAGAGGGTGGTATTGCATATGATTCAAATTTACAAAACTCAGAACACAAAGTCCAAACAAAACACAAAGGCACAAATCTCAAAAATTACTTTACCCCGTTTATTGTTTAGGTTTTGAAAATTGGGCTTTGTTTGGTTTTTGTGTTTTCTGTACTGTGCTTTTATTGTCCGTTCCGGACAGACTCCATTTTTCGGCGACTGGCGTGGCACAGGGCGATGGCCAGGGCATCGGCTACGTCATCGGGTTTTGGGATGCTCTTGAGCTTGAGGATAGCCTTCACCATCAATTGTACCTGAGTCTTATCGGCGCGCCCATAGTTTGTCAATGCCTGTTTCACCTCGAGCGGCGTGTAACCGGAAATATTAACACATAATTGATCCAGTGTCAATACAATACAACCCCGAGCCTGAGCCACAGCAATAACTGTTTTCTGATTTTTGAAAAAGAAGAGTTCTTCGATAGCCGCTTCGCCTGGCTGATACTTTTTGACGATAGCAGTCAGGTCATGGGCGATCTCGGCCAGACGCTTCTCGGGGGAGTGTTCTTTGCTAGTGCTGATATGGCCAAAGGCCACGGAAATGGTTTTACCGCCCGCGATGTCGATGATGCCCCAGCCGACAGTAGCCGTTCCGGGGTCAATGCCGAGAATTCTCATAACGATGTCTTCTAATAAGCTAACGAAGCTAAGAAGCTACAAGCTGTTCCTATTGTCCCACACTCGCTGGACATCCTGGTGATCATCGAGCGTTTCGAGAAGTTTTTCAAGTGAGGCAATATCTTTTTCTTCTGGTGTTGTCATTTGCGTTGGGAGATAGCCGAGGGTAGCACTTTCACACAGTATGTTTTTGCTTCGGAAGTATTCCTCGACAGCCTGCAGTCGGTCGATGGCGGTCACGACAACGAAGGCCTCGTCGCTGACAAAGAAATCATCGGCGCCCGATTCCAAAGTTTCCATTTCCAGGGTTTCTTTTAGGTGCGTCTCTAAGGAGAAGGTGATGAGTCCAACGTGTCGGAACATGAAGCTGACAGAGCCGGTGGGAACGAACTTACCATGGCCTTTGGTTAGGATGTTTTTTATCTCACTCACCGTACGGTTCTTGTTGTCCGTGGCGGTTTCGATGAGGAGCGCCACCTGACCAGGGCCGTAGGCTTCGTAGAGGAGTTCCTCGATGCGACTACCGCCTTTCAGTTCACCAGTACCGCGTTTGATGGCGCGGTCAATGTTTTCTTTGGGCATGTTGACGGTGCGAGCGGCATCGATAGCAATCTTGAGACTGTAGTTGGTATCAGGGTTGCCGCCGCCAGCTTCGGCTGCAATGATGATGTTGCGTCCATACTTGGTAAAAACGGCAGCCCGTTTGGCGTCATTGAGTCCCTTATGGTGTTTGATGCCTGCCCAGTGAGAGTGTCCCGACATAGGATAAAATAATTTTCAATCAAACCACAATACTCCAATAAATGCAGGAGCTGTCGTCTTTGAAAATTGCAACATTGAAAATTCAATGTAAATTGATACTTGTAAATTAGAAATTCTTAAATCGCCTTATTGTAGCCAATTTCAAGAAAAAAGGAAAGTTCTCTGGCGAGGCCAGTGAAGGACTATTCTTTTTCCAGGGCGTTGGCGAGGTCCCGCATGTTTTCTTGGGAAGCTACCCGGGAGAGGCGCATGACCTCACTCTTGATAGCAAAAGGATCGCCGACCTGGCGAAAGACGAAGCGTTCTTCTTCGGCAGCTGTCTGGACGTAGACGTCACCGAAATTGAGGATAGTGGGGAGGAGTCCGCTGACCGAGCTGGTAACATCCTGAACGCGGGAGAAGCGCAGCTCGCTAATATGGCGAATGAAGAGACCGCGTTGTTCGATATTGACGATGCGTTCACTGGTAATAATCCAGACATCAAAATAGTAGTCCACCCAGACCAAAAAGCCATAGAGCCACAAGAAGATAAGGAAGGTGTTCTGAGCGAAGAGAAAAAAAGCCTGGTTTGCTGGCGTGACGGCCTCAGGAAAGAGAATAGGGAAACTGCCGATACTACCGAAGACGAGGAAGGCACAGCCGAACACTACCAGGTAGTGTGTGAGAATATTGAACCAATGACGATGGATGATGTTCAGCACCTGTTCGCCTTCATGCTGTCCCTGGAAGTGGTAGCGGTTGAAATGGTGGGTCATAAAGAGGTTCTAGAGAGTATTGAAGGTGGGAAACAGACTCTCAAGCGGCAGGGTGAAGAAAATGAGGGCATTGGTGAAGAGAAGGATAACGAAGACCGAGAGGAAGAAGACGGTGCCGAAGACGGCCACTTTGCGATCAAGCGAGTAGCGTAGCAAGTGAAAGACTACGAACAAGGCTGTTGTGAGACAGCCCAAGAAAAAAAGAGTGTAGAGTAATCCAAAGATAAGACGCATAACTTTTTGTTTTCTTCAGCACTGCCATTGTAGCATCGGTAGGCTATGGCTACAATAATTTTTCCTGATGATTGTCGGGAGCTTCCAATTGGAGGTGGCTGTAGCCGCGGAGCGTCACTACGCGACCACGCGGAGTGCGAGCCAGGAATCCCAGTTGAATGAGATAGGGTTCGTAGACATCTTCGATTGTCTGGATCTCTTCGCCAGTGACGGCAGCTAGAGCCTGGATACCAGCTGGACCACCCTTGAATCTGGTGATGAGGGTGTGGAGGATGTGGCGATCGGTCGGTTCGAGCCCCAGGGCATCGATTTCGTAGAGGTCAAGAGCTTCGCGAGCCAGAGGCCCAGAAATCGTGTCGGCCTCCTTAATCTGAGCGTAGTCACGGACACGTTTCAGGATCCGATTGGCGACTCTTGGTGTTTGGCGGCTTCCCTCGGCTATGGCTTTAGCGCCAGAAGGATCCAGTCCGATACCCAAGATTGTAGAAGAGCGCTTGACAATCCGTTCGATATCATCAGGGGTGTAGAATTCGAGGCGATGAGTAGAGCCAAAACGATTGCGCAGTGGATTGGAGAGTGAGCCGAGCCGCGTGGTGGCCCCAATCAGAGTGAAGCGGGGGAGGTCGAGCTGGATAGTGCGAGCAGCTGGCCCTTTGCCAATGATGATGTCGAGCTTGTAGTCTTCCATGGCCGGGTACAACACTTCCTCGATTAATTTGTTCAAGCGGTGAATCTCGTCGATGA
>JAUYFO010000086.1 GCA_030690925.1 Candidatus Moraniibacteriota bacterium | reverse complement strand
CCATGCCAAAGGCAGACAAGCCCTCCACTCAAAATCAAACTGCTGTTCGTTTCTTTCCGCGGCAAGCTGCGGGGTATGCCACCTGATTTTACCGGCACTCGCTCGGAAACAAAAGTTTACTTTCGTTTCACTCACTTCGTTTGGTAATAAAAATGGCGGCATCCCTGCGTCCTAGCCATTCAAGTCCTTCTTTGTCTGTTCGAACTGCTCCTTAGTAATCTCGCCTTTGGCATAGCGCTCGCGGAGCACCTTCATGGCTTCATCCTCTTTAATTTCACTTGGTGATTGCCGCTTTTCTGATATCGCTTTCACCAAAGTGATTAGAGCCCAAATAACCAGCCCCCAAAAGAGCAGCATGAAAAAGAATCCGAAGCCTCCCATGTACCCGTAACCTCCACCAAAATAATTTCCCATCATATGTGTTCACCTCCTTTCTGTAAGTCTCCCATTATTCAATAATTATTTTCCCCTGCATTTCCATGTGTCCCTCGCCGCACCAGACAGAGCAAAAGAATTCAAATGTTCCCTTTTTGCTGGCCGTAAACTCCACCACCGCTCCATCCGGAGGAATGTCCTGGTCGACCCCCAGAGCAGGGATGACCAATCCATGTTTGACATCGGCATTGTGAATGATGAGACGGACCAATTCTCCTTCCTTGACTCGGAGCACGTCAGGGTCCCAGGCCCACTGCCGCACGCCCACATGAATAGTCCGTTCAGTGACACCGTTCACCACGGCTGTGGTCGGTGGTGGAAAACTTGCCTCGTCCCCTAAAGACAACTGTCCTGGCGTCATGGGCGCACTGGCTCGCTTTCCCGTTTCCTTCCGTATCGCACTTACTCTCTCTCCCTGAATAGTTTCTAAGACTTCTTTTTTTTCTGTTTTGGCACGCTGATAGGTGCGCCAAGAGAGCGTCTCCATCACGATCAAGAGTAGCACCAACAAAAAAAGAAATACTTTCATAATAACTTCTACCTTCTATTACTTAGCGTGCTGGAGTCTCCATGACCGTTGCGGTTCCCCCCATAGTTTCCGCACTACTCAAACGGGCGAACTGGAAGAACAAAAGCGAGAACGCAACAACCATCACTATCGGTGCCAGGAGAGAAATCCAGTTCTTGTGACCTGGACGGAAGAGGCGCAGGAACAGCGAGTTGGTGACTACCGACACTGACGACAAGGCCATGGCCAAACCGGCCAGTTCCGGCTTAAGTACAAGACCAAACCCGACCAAAACCCGCGCCGCGATAGGAATACCAAGCACATTGTAGAACAGCGCGAAGAACAAATTCTGCTTGATCTTCTGCATGGTTTCTTTAGAAAGCTCAAAAGCAGTCACCACATCGCGCAAATCGTTTTTCATGAGTACAATACCACCGGTCTCCATAGCCACATCCGTGCCGCTGGCCATAGCGATTCCCAAATCAGATTGGGCGAGTGCTGGAGCATCATTGATGCCATCCCCCACCATAGCCACTTTCTTGCCCCGTATCTGCAGTCCCTTGACCTTGGCTGCTTTTTCTTCGGGGAGCACACCAGCCATGACATTCTCGATGCCTACCTCCTTGGCAATCGCCTGAGCCGTTCGTTCATTGTCCCCAGTGATCATCCACACTTCCAGTCCCAGCGCTTTCAGTTGTGCTATGGCACCCTTGGATGTTTCCTTGACGGTATCAGCTACAGCGACCGCCCCCAGAATCCCCGATTGAAAAGTCAGGTACATGACTGTCTTGCCCTGTGTTTCCAAGCGAGATACCTTGCGCTCGACACGAGCATCAATCACTATTCCCTGATCGATCACTAATGCCTTATTCCCAAAGGCATACGTTTTCCCGTCCACCATACCCCACACCCCCTTACCAGGAATGGCCTGAAAATCACTCACCTGTTCAAGGTGCAAACCCTCTTCCTCGGCATAGGCATAAATCGCTTCCGCCAAAGGGTGCTCGGATTGTCGCTCGAGTGACGCCGCTACCTCGAGTACGTCATCTTCTGTCATCGCCCCAAAAACAAGTATGTCCGTTACTTCTGGTTTCCCCTTGGTAATCGTTCCGGTTTTGTCAAACACAATAGCCGTGATACTCCTGGTGGCCTCCAATGGCTCACCTCCTTTGATAAGAATACCGTTCTCGGCACCCTTGCCCGTCCCCACCATGAGCGCTGTTGGGGTAGCCAGACCCAGCGCGCAAGGACAGGCGATGACGATGACCGCCGTAAAGGCCATGAGCGCAAACGACAGGGTGGAGCCAAGAATGACGTACCAAGCAATAAAGGTCAGTACCGCTACAATAATGACGGCCGGAACGAACCACATCGAGATGCGATCAGCAAAATCCTGAATGGGGGCCTTTGACCCCTGGGCTTCTTCAATCAACCGCACGATATTGGCTAACATCGTTTCGTTACCCACGCGCGTTGCTTCGAATTCGAAGCTGCCCACTTTATTCACCGTCCCACCGATCACCATATCACCACTCTTCTTTTCGACCGGTATGCTTTCTCCGGTGATCATAGATTCATCGATCGAAGAATGACCGCTCTTCACAATGCCATCAACCGGGATACGCTCTCCGGGGCGGACCACCACGGTATCGCCGTGAGCCACTGACTCTACCGGAATATCGACAGTCCCAGTTCCGCGGACCACCCGTGCTGTCTTGGTCTGCAGCCCCATCAGCTTGCGAATAGCATCCGAAGTGCGTCCTTTGGTACGAGCCTCCAACCATTTCCCCAGAATCACAAACGTAATCAAAAATGCAGCCGTCTCAAAGTACAGTTCCGGAATTTTTGCCCCAGCTACCCCGATCCAAGAGCCAGTGTTCCATACGTAGAGGAAATAGTTGATCGTGCTGTAGAGAAAAGCGGTAGTGGTCCCGATGGCGATGAGGCTATCCATATTGAACATCTTCATCATAAGTGACGACCACGCCCCCTTGTAGAAACCAGCTCCGATAATGAACTGCACGGGGATGGTGAGCAAAAGCGATACAATGCCAACATAGGGCCAGAGAGGTTCCTTCCCCCAAAGAGCGAAGAAATCAAAAAGCATGAAGTAGAACATGGGAAGTGACAATACCAGCCCGAAATAAAACTTCTGGCGGTAGTCTGCGATTACTCGCTCCCGCTTACGCTTCTCGTACCCCGTATCCTTAGGATCCACTTCTTCCGCCTCGTACCCAGCGTCCTTGACCGCTTGTTTCAGTGCCGCTATCCCCGTTTGATCATTCTGAAACACGACCGTCGCTTTTTCCGTAGCAAAATTCACATTGGCCTGCTTGACTCCAGGTGTCTTACGAAGCGAGCGCTCGATAATACCAGCACAAGAAGCGCAGTGCATCCCAATCACAGAAAGCTGGGTGCGCTCTTCGCTCCCTTCTTGATGGACACCATGATCCGCAATCTCTTCGACGGCGATATTACTCTGCTCTGTTAAGGGGGCAGCTGCTTGCGACGCTGTGGCCTGTATGATCTTTTCACCCGTAATTTCTGCCCTGTAGGCACCAGCACGCTTTACGGCTTCGATTACGGCACTCCGCGTTCCCTGTTCTTCGTCAAGCACCAGCGTGGCCTGTCCCGCCACATGGTCGATAGTGACGTCCGATACTCCTCTCACTGCTTTGAGCTCTCCTCCAATAAGTATTTCACAGGATGCGCAGTGCATACCTATGATACGCATATCAATATGCTTTTTCATATACAGGCTGTTAGTGATTCAGGTAAACAATCTTGTATTCTGTGCCTTGAAGAGCTGCCTGCACCTCCGTCAGTGACAGTTTTCGGCTGGCCATAATCGTTGCCGCTCCGTCTTGAAGTACGGTGACTTCCCCTACCCCCTCTATTGTTCCCAACTTCAATTTCGATACTTTCTGACAAGCAGTGCAGTGCATTCCCGTTATGCGAAAGGTGTTTTTTTCCATACGCTTTAGTCAGTAACATTAATAACGCCGCGGTACATACCCATCGAACAACTAAATGGCATGGCGCCCGATTTTTCTGGCGTGAACTCGAAAACATTTTCTCCCGGTTTCAGTATCTGACGGATTCCTGCCTGAGGCATCATGAAACTGGCCGCACAGCTGTATGACTCCCGTGAATCAATAATCAGTTTCACCGGTTGCCCCCGCTTCACAAAAAGCTCTTTAGGATAATAGCCGTTAGCCTGCTGGGTGATGCGGATCGCCTGTGCTGCACCGGTAGGGAGGGTAGTCTTAGCTCTGTCATTACCATTTGGGACATTGACGTTCAGCCGTACCAAGACCGCCCCATTCTGAAAGTTAAAGAGACCAAGCGCAATCACGATCACCCCCGCCATCTTGAAGAAGAATCTTCGGAAACTACCCGTAGCGGTCGCGGCAATACCACCGATACCGAGTAGTCCAGGCGCCGTCCCGAGGGCAAAAGTACCCATGGTCAGGGCCCCGATCATAGGACTCCCCTGCGCCACCACAAAAAGTTGTGTGAGTTGCGTAAAGCCACAGGGCAAAAAGAACGTGAGCGCCCCAAGAAGCATAGTCCGCCCATGACTGTACTCCCTCTTACTATGTGACTGCACCCCGAGGACGCGGGCGATTCCTTTCGGGAGTGTTAATTTCCAAGCTGACAGGCGAGGAAAAAGCTCGAGTAACTGCAGTCCGACCAAAAGCATGATGCCACCAATGATGAGCGTGATTGCCCCCACCGAAAGTGCCGAAAGCTGGAACGTGGAGCCAAACACTCCAAGTAAACCACCAAGAAGTGCAAATCCTGCAATCCGTCCTAGGTTGAAGTACACATTAGGGGAAAACTTCTGGCGAACACTGGCTTCTGGGTGACGCTCGCTGAAGCGTGCTGATACGGCCAGTACCAACCCACCCACCATAGCCATACACGTCGACAGCCCCGCTACCACCCCGAGGAGAAGCACGAAAGGCAAACTGGAAAGTCGTTCCGATGATCCAAGGGCAATATCAAACAGACCAAAGGTTTTGGCGAAGAAGAAGAGTGTCAATACTATGCCAAGCGCAAACAACAGTTCTACCCAAGCCGCTATATCATCACTCATCCAAGAACGCTCCCCTCTGCCCAGAGTATAGCCCGCATGCTCTATGGCCTGTTTCAAAGCAGCCGCACTCGGCTGCTTCTCTTGAAAAAATACTTCTGCTATTCCTTTACGGAAGTCGGTTCTAACTTTTGTCACACCCGGAACACTAGAGAGCTCTTCTTCGGTCAAGATTTCACAGGAGCGACAGTGCATACCAGCAATATCGATAGTGAGTTTATTCATAGAAAGAAGGTCATGGATTACAAAGAACGCAAAAGGCACCAGACAGGAAACACTCCACCATGAAGCCTCTCCAAGAATGCTGGCGCAAAAAAAATCTATTCCTTTTTCGCTACGGAAAGTAGCACTCCTGGATCATTACCACTCTGTGCCCAGACTCCTGGGGCCGTGCTGTGGTCACTCTCGATCGGTGCGGTGCCATTTGGAACAACGTACGCTCCGGAAAGGCTGGGTCCCTCTGACGCTTTTTTTATGACGCCTGTTTTTGAAAGTGAACCAACACAAGAAAGAGCACAGCTTCCAAAGTTATTTTCATCTGGAGTGGAGACACAACTCCTACTATCTTGCCCCGTGAAACAGCCCTGGCCTGGTACAACATGCTCATCAGTAGACATCTCTGCCATCTGCGCTTGCGTCATGGTGGCAGCCTGGACTCCTAACATCGGATACAGACAAGACCCGCCGACCAATACGGCCAGAGCAAAGAAGAGACTTGAGGTAATAATTTTCCTAATCGTTTTCATACGCTCTTGCATTGTACTCTCTTGTCCCTTTTTTTCCAACACCGCACCTCTCTCAGCCCTTAGAGTTCCCCGAGATCAATGCTGGCCAAAAAGGCCTTACGGGCTTCACCCTCAAGCACACGCGCCTTACCGGGCTTGAGCGCTCCCAGGTAGATATCCATCACCCGAGTACGAATCAGTTTTTCTACTGTCAGTTTGGCTTCCGAAAGCATGCGTCTGATATGATGTTTCTTGCCTTCGGTCAGGATGATATGCATGGTGTGTGGTGGTACTACCATCACTGACTTTGCCTTGAGCCAATCACCAGCGTTGTAGACCCCTTCTTCCAAAACCTTCTTCAGGTTCAGTGGAATGGCTTCCCGTACCGTCACTTTATATTCTTTTTCATGCTTGAAACGCGGGTGTAGTAGCCGTTCCGTCACCCGACCATCGTTGGTAAGGAGAATGAGTCCTTCGGAATCTTTGTCCAAACGCCCTATTGGAAACGTTCCCGGGAAACCCGAAATCTGATCAATCGACTGCTCAAAGTCCTGAGGAGAATGAGCAATAATGCCGCGTGGTTTGTAATAAGCAATATAAACCGGTTTCTTACCTGATGCTATCTTGCTTTTCATGACCTCGACTGCTACCTCGACATTCTCTACCTTGTCCCCGAGTACTGCCACCCGTCCCGCCAAACGTACCAAACCAAGCTTAATGAGCTGGTCAGCGCCCCGCCGGGTAGCCAAACCCTTGAGGGCCAGGTAACGATTGATGCGCATGGGATAAATGATTGCTTCAGCCATAAAGATGCAAAATGAATTCTTGTTACTATGACAGGATTTTCTAAAAAAGTCAAGAATAGGGGCTTGCCTTAGAGAGAGCACCTGGCGCAGCGGCAGCCAAGAGGTTTTATGAAGCCAGTGAAGTGGTCCTTGCCATAGTGGTAGGTCAATTCTTCCCCCACGTTGATAGAACGTTTGGCCACGATAAAGATACGCCCACGACGGTTGATAGCTTCGCAGTTTGGTCGGCAAGAGTGATTGGCATAGCGGGCGGTGTTGTGGCGCGGACTGCCATCGATATCCCACTTGGTGTTGATGTTAAACATGTAGCGGTTGTCGCGCTCGTCCCCAACCTCGGTCGGCACCCGCTCCCCGATGTACTCGATGATGGTCGTCCCTTTTTTTATTGGAGCTAAAGCAAAAAGTCCAAGTCCGGCGCTAGCGCGCTTGACATGGACAAAGGGTGACTGTTGCTGCTCTCTGGTTGCTGACATAAGTAAAAAAGAGTATATGCGGCAAAAGAAAAATCGTCCCTCAGGACAATTTCTTCTGGATGCTTACTCTAGCACGAATCGCTACAGGAATCAACCCCTTGTACTAGATGAATACATCCCTACTTCTTAGTAAGCGGCAAATGCAAAGTAAAGTGTGACCCGACACCCTCGATGCTCTCTACCATGATGGTCCCTCCCATGCGCTGCGCCAACTCGAAAGTAATCCACAAACCAAGGCCGGTGCCGGTAATAGTCTGCGTTTGTTCGTTCTGAATACGCGAAAACTTCTGAAACAGTTTCTTCTGGTCGGCCGCCGAAATACCGAAGCCGGTATCCGCCACCGTGACCAAGTATTCTGTGCCTTTCGTAGTAGCGCTGATACTGACACTGCCTTTGAGCGTATACTTGATGGCGTTACCGACTAGATTGACTAAGATCTCTTGAACCCGGTCTTCATCGGCGTGCACCATCACCGTTCCCAGGGGCAAAAGATTGAGTGCCAAGCCCTTCTGAATGGCCTGGGAACGGAGTTCCTCAACCGACTGAGTGATGAGTGCTGCCGGATCAAAGTCGGTCATGGTAAGCGGCACCCGATTCCCCTCCAAGCGTGACACCTCCAGCATATCCTGCACCAAAGTATTGAGCCGATTCACCGAAAGCGAGATATTGGTGAAGTATTTCTTGGCATCTTCGTCGAGTACCAATTTCTTGTCTTCCAATAATTCCAGATAACCCTTGATAGCGGTCAGCGGTGAACGCAGCTCATGACTAGCCATTGACACCAGGTTATCTTTCATAGCATCCACTTCTTTCAGCTTGTTAAGCGTCAGCACATAACCGAACAGTCTGGCCTGGTTGGACACCAGCAGTAACACCACCATAACCGTGATCATAAGGACCAGATAGGAACGGTTGACGGTGCGTTCGATCAAGGCATCCGAATCCTGCAAAGAAAAGGTGGTAGTGATAAGTCCCACTTTGACTCCACTCCCATCAGACAAAAGTTTCGTCACACGCCAGAAACGTCCTGTTTCATCACGATCCAAAAAGGCAATGCCCTCTGGCTTGTTCCAAGCCAACGTGTACTGGATATTATCTGTTGTCTCACTGAGTGTCTCCTGTTCACTGGAAGCCACGACTCGAAAACGACTGAAATCACTCTCGGGGTACAAAATGGCCAGAGACAAGATTTCGGCATTGTTACTGGTAATACGATTGACAGCCCCCTGAAGCTGCTCCTGATCTTCGAGCTTATCAGCCAGTACTTCACTAATAATCTTCTCAGCCAGTACTGCCTTACGCTGAGTGATGCGATCAATATCTTTTTCTATTCCAGAAATGATGCTGTAAGTATTAAAAAAGAAAGCTCCTGGTACAAACACCAAGAGCACGAGTGAATACAGGATACGTGGATTTTCACGAACGAAAGCCAAACCACTCTGGAAAATTTTCTTCATAGCGGAGGATGGTTAGGACTGCGGGGGAGTCTCAGCCAACATGTGGTGGCGGTGACGCATCAGTCCGATAGTAGCCAGCGCTACTGCCAGAGCTGCGATAACAATCGCCATGAGAAATAACAAGTCTCTCTCCACACGACTCTCTGTGACCGCTCCAGTATCAGCTGGTAACCCTGCCTGCGCTGCTGGAATGACGGTGACCGCTTGAGCCGTCTTCACAAAGACGATTGGCTTGCTCTTGGCCGTAATTTTTCCGGTATTATCGGTCACTGCTACATAGACTTCGTGTTCACCATCCTCGAGCTCCTTATCCAACTCGTAAGCCCAGTTGCCTTCACTATCAGTTTTGACAGTGAGAACAATTGGGTCACTGTAGACATAGATCGTGACAAAACTATTGGGTAGGCCTTTTCCGGCCAGACGCATTTTCTGCTTCCCTGGCTCTGTCTCCTTAAGTTCCACCTTCTCTACGGCGTAGATTTTTTCCTTAATCTCGCCAGCCACCCTGGGATCCTCGAAAACAATCCGATCACCCTGATCCCCCGATGAATACTGGAGCGGATTAAAACCATTTTTCACCTCATCACCATCGATGAAACCATCCAAATCGCTATCAGCTGATTTGGGATTACTACCGTAGCGCACTTCGTCAATATCATTCAAACCATCCTTGTCGCTGTCTCGTTCTGGAAAACACTTTTTAGGATTGAATTCACAGTAGTCAAAAATGTGTTTTTTCTTTTGGTCAGGAGTAACGGTTGCCTCATCTATCGTTTCGTCAGCCGGCACTCGCAACTCCTCCGCCACAGCTTTAAGCATTTTCAGTTTTTCTTCCGGTGTCATACCGAGCGCTACAAAACCGTCAGTGATGGTTCCAGTCTCAGCGACACTCTCATTGGCAATATGGATCTTACGTTGACCGCTCCCGTATTCCCCATAAGCATTCTTCACTTTGGCCCGGAGATAGAATTCCCCATTAGGAAACTCTTTAGAACGAAAGTTAAGACTCCACACCGTATTAGAAACCCGCTTTCCGCTACCGATATATTTATAGGTGTTGGATCCGGTTGGTACCAGATAGTACTCTACACCGGATGCACCCTGCACCGAACCGCGTATTTCAAAGGTACCACGCAACGTCATTCCTTCACTGACATTGGAAAGGGAAAATGTTGGGGTCACATTACCCACCCCTTCGGTACTTGTTGTGGAAGGAGTGGTGGTGTTGATAACAGCGGGCGCCATCGTAGTAGACACTGTGGTACTGGTAGTAGCGGTAGTAGTGCTGTCATAAATACAGCTTTGCTCCATAACCGGCTTCACATATTCCACACACCCTGACGGTGACTTGGAGGTGATATTACGTTTGCGCTTGCCATTCTCCTCACAGACTCCCCATGAGGTATAGGTATAGAGACACTGGGTCCCTGAGGCCGAACTCGTCGTGGAACCGCTATAGCTACAGGACTCTACTGTATCGGGTGTGGTCGTCTTGGTACAACCACCGGGAGTAGTACCAGTGACTGATCGGTAGCGCTTGTTGTCTGACTGACAGCTATTCCAGTCACTGTAGCTATAGGAACATGATGACGTGGTCGTGATAGATGGTGGTGTCGTCGTTGGTGCCGTATAGGTACATGACTCCTGTAAATCAGGGCTACTCGTTGCCACACAACCACTTGGTGAATAACCGGTAACGGTACGATAGTGTTTACCATCTGATTGACAGGTACCCCAGTCACTATAGCTATAGGAACAGCTGATGGCAGTAATAGTATTCGTTCCAGGATCCTGCGCCAGAATCGTACCACTAATCGCCAGACTGAAAGCCACTATAGCGAATACCAAAGCCATCACATGGTAACGCTGTGGATGTCCATCCAAAAACCATTTTTTTATTTCCATACCACTTCACTTTTTTTCCATTCTACCACTTTTTCTCGAAAAAACCAGCCCATGTCCCCTCAGAAAAAAGAACCAACGCCTGAGAAAATGTCTGCCACCTGGTCTTACGAATCTCCATCGAGGAATCAGTTACGCTGATTGGCTGAGTGACGGAACATAGGCAAAAAGGAAGATTATGAGAAACAGCATTAGTTTTTCATGGAATATTATTAGTATACCGCTGTTACTCCCCCTAGAAACAGTGGTATACTAGAATAGTTAATCCCACAGTTAAGCCTTTTCTCTCATATCCCACCTATGTCAGATGACCTTTTCGCCACGATTGGCCCTTGGGTACAGTCCTCTCTCGTCCTCTGGGGACCACTCGTGGTCTGGCCAGTGGTACTCCTCACCGGCGAGGGTGGGGCGATTGTGGCTTTCGCCTTTGCGGCACAGGGTTATCTTGATCCTGCCAGTGCCATCGTCTTTGCCTTCTTGGGATCGTTTAGTGCCGACCTGTTTTGGTACTATGCGACTACTGGAGCTATCAAACCTTGGTTTATTCGGCGCGCCGCAGAAAAGCCACTAGATGAAGAAAAAAGTCGTGCCTTTATCGGATTGGTAGAAAATCATCCCTACATCCTGCTTATCATCCTCAAGTTTCTCATGGGTATCCGCCTCATGCTCACCATTTATATCCTGACCAAGAAGAAAATTAATCTCAAGGCCTACTTCCTCTGTACCCTACTTGGTAACTTGCTCTTTATCACTATCCTCTTCCCTGTCGGCTGGTTGCTTGGGAAAGGGCTTGGCGAATCCCTGTTCTTGCAAAAAAATATCTCTGGTACCATCACCGTCATCCTCGTCGTAGGCATCGGAAGTCAGATCGTGTTCCGCATTATTCGGAAATCCATCTTGTACTTCAATACATCAAGAAATGACAAGCGGGATGTTGAATGAAGAAAGGGGACTCTCGGAATACCTCGGTTCTTCTTCTCTGTTACAATACCAGCGACTCACCGGTTCATCTCCGTTACCGTATCTTCGATAGGTAAGGCAAGAAATTGCGAGAGACGCTCAGCAAAGGCTCGCAATGTTCCATAATCTTTGGACAAAGCAAATCCTGCCCCGGGGCAATTTTCTAACAAAACAGAGTACCGCAGGGTTGAACCTGGGGCCCCCTTGGCGCTCCCACGATTCTCACTCTTGATCACTAGGCGTCCCGTGGTAGGAAGCGGCAGTGTTTCACTGGTACTGTATCCAAAAACCAAAAGACTACTGGTAAATGTTCCTGATGTCTTGTCAAAACGTTTCTCGGATATGGAAGCACCAAAAAGTGCTGCTAGTCCGAACAAAATGGGACAAAAAATAATGGCTGCGATAAGAGTCATCAAACCACCAGTGGTAAGAGCTGAGTAAAGTAGCAACACACCAGGAATACCAAACAGTATTCCGAAAATAAGCTTGGGTCCACCGGATTTTGTTCGCACTGTAAATACTGCGCTACTTTCTGTTACTTCACTGAGCGCTAGACCAATATCACTTCTGACCAACTGCGAAAACAAAGCGTTCATAACAACGTAAGAAAATAATTAGCTGCCCCCTCCATTTATCCTATCACCTCTCTACCCAAATGTTAATACAGAAAAAGAGGCTCCCTAGCCTCTCTTTCTCATTACCTCACGGCTTCAGCCACCTTATGAAAGGTGCTTAGAAACCAGTTTAGTCATTTCAAACATGTTGACCGTTGCCTGGCCCCCGAAAACCGGCTTCAGGTTCTCATCAGCATTGATGTTGCGCCTATTCGCTTCATCCTGCAGATTATGCTTCTTGATATAGACCCACAAGGCCTTAACCACCTCTGACCGGGGCATCGGCCCCTCACCCACTACCAGCGCCAACTCAGGACTGATCTTCATTGGCTTCATAAAAGCCGAGTTCGTCTTCGTCATAAGATCTCGTTAGTAATTACGACTTTCCCCAGTATAGGCGCTCTTTGCAAGAAACACCAGCCCCCTTAGGCACCCACACCTCTCTTTGCTTCTTAGCGCTCCACTGATCCACCCCCATAGCTACTGTAAACTTCTTACCAAACAGCTGATACTTCATCATATACCTCTAATATACCAGGTTGTCACCATCACTCATGATAACGCAAGATAAGGGACACTTTGTCTTTTCCGCTTGGTGTATTATCATATAGGGGCGCAGTAGTTTATAACCAATAACATTCAACCCCTATGGGAAAGCTCGTTGGAGTCATACTGGTAATCGTTGTTGCTGTCGCTGGATATATGTTTCTACAACGTGATACCGACACCGCACCGACAAAAACCGCAAAAAAAGCAGCTGCCCAACCAACGCTCAGTGGACCGGTGAAGACATTTACTACCACCGCCTTCTATGATGAAACCGGAGTCTGGTACTCGCTGAAAGAAATGCGTGTAAAGAAAGGCGACACGGTGCGCATCAAGGCAACAAATACCAAGGGTACACACGATTTCACCCTCGATGAATTCGGGGTGAAGACGGAGCTGCCTATCAACCAGGAGGTCACCATCGAATTCCAAGCCGATAAGGTGGGTGAGTTCACCTACTACTGTTCCAAACTCGGCCACCGTGCCAAGGGACAGTTTGGAAAACTCATCGTCGAGTAGTAGCACTGATTCAAGAGTAAACCATAAATAGAGGCTCTCGTCGCAAATGCGGTATTTATAGACTTGATTATAAAACAACTAGATATAGCGAATGAGATGAGATTATCAACATTCCCCATTGATATGCTCCACCAAAGAATCACACAAGAAGTATTCGAGGGACTACTTCCAAATCGCAAGCCAAACACCGAGGTAGTGCACGACGACGTACAGGAAAAACATATATCCAAGCACTCCAGCAACGACGGTGAGTGCTATGTAATTGATAATCTCATTGCGACGGCGTCTTACTTGATCAATAGAACATATCCCTTTCTGTCTATACAAGTAGTAGGCGAGAGATCCCAAGAGGGCCACTAGTCCAATACCACGAAATACCCACTTATAGTCACCATACAAAGTATCGGCCAGCGAGGAGGCAAAGCTGACTGTCGAGACTCCAAGGAGAACAAGAATGATGGGAGAAAGACAACAGAGTGAGGCTAGTACCACCGGTATCCTACTGACCCGGCAAACTTCCCGCAATGTATTCATATGCCTAGTGGTTACATTATTTAATAGTAACACGCGCCAAAAAGTTTCCGTACCCTTCTTTTTCCATAGCTTCTCGCGGGATAAAACGGAGGGCAGCCGAATTCATACAATAACGCATACCTCCCCGATCTGCCGGGCCATCAGTGAAAACGTGTCCCAGATGATTATCACTATACTTACTCCGTATCTCGGTGCGATTACCAAAAAATCCTCGATCAACTTTTTCTACTATATAACCAGAATCTATTGGCTTTACAAAGCTGGGCCAACCCGTACCACTGTCATACTTATCATCTGAAGAATACAGCGGTTCACCGCTCACAATATCAACGTAGATGCCGGCGGCATGATTCTCATTGTATATATTCTGAAATGGTCGCTCCGTTCCATCTTTCTGGGTCACATCATACTGAATGTCAGTGAGTTGTGTGCGAAGCTCTGTATCGCTTGGTTTTACGAAGTGTGAGAAGTCAAGATTTTGCGAAGTACTCCTACTCGCCACCGCTCTAGGCTGAAGATCGGCTTTACGCATAACTGTTTCCTTTTCGACGAGCTCTCCCCAACTCTTGGTACCAAAATGTTTTTTCAAAAACACATCCCGACCACTGGACTCTCGGTAGGCACAGTATTTGACAGTATTCTCTTCCGCATAGTTCTGGTGGTATTCTTCCGCCGTGTAAAAATTTTTGTACGGTAACACCCTCACCACCACTGGCTTATCAAAAACCTTTGCTTCATTTAACTCCTGGATCGCCCGTTCAGCCACCAAACGCTCTTCTTCTGAGGCATAAAATATCACCGCCTGATAACTCTCTCCTCGATCGTAGAACTGCCCGCCGGCATCGGTCGGATCAATATGCAGCAGATGATACTGTACGAGGTTCTCATAAGTTGTCAGTTTCCCGTCATAGTAAATTTCTACTGCTTCACGGTGTCCTGATTTTTCACTGGTCACGTCGCTATACGTCGGATTGACGACACTTCCACCAGCATAGCCAGAAATGACTTCAGCTACTCCGGTGGCTTTCTGTAAATCACTCTCCGTGCACCAGAAACACCCGCCGGCAAAGTAGGCCCGCTGATACTGCGCCAGTTCTGCTTGTGTTTTCTTCATATGTTTTTCCGTATTATGTTCCAAACAACTCTGCTTGGGGATACTCGGAATCTTCAAGTCCCCGACAATTTGCGTCTGTTGTTTATACCAACCGCCCCCGATTACCATGACAGTACCAACTATGGCAAAAAGGAGCACGGATGTATGTTTCATATTTTTTCTTTAGGCATTGGTTGTTCCTTCTCGAGCAGGTCTTGTATGGCCTGTTCTATTTCTTTGTAATTCCCTTCCCCGAAATGTGTCAGTCGGATACTCCCTTCAGCATCGACAAGGTACACCGCTGGCCAATAGCGATTATTGTAGGCTTGCCAGGTCTGGTACTGATTGTCTTGGGCCACCGGATAGTTGATGCGGTACTTACTCATGGCGCCCAATACGTTTTCAGTCTTTTTTTCATAAGGAAACTCCGGCGTATGCACTCCGACCACCACCAATCCCTGATCCTTATACTGCTCATACCACCTCGTGACATACGGTAGTGTCCGAATACAGTTGATACAGGTGTACGTCCAGAAATGAATGAGTACTACCTTCCCTCGCAAATCCTTCATGGTCAGGGCCGAGTCAGTATTGAGCCACTTCTCTATGCCGACAAACTCCGGGGCTTGTCCAAGCTGTGGGAGAGCACTTGTTATATTCAATTTTGGTTCCTCGACTGTACGGAGCGTATTCTCGCCGTTAGCACTCTTCAGCTCATCCAGTTTTTCTTTCACCGTCGCATTTTTTTCCAAACCATTCAGAAAACCTTCATACCTCGGAAAGGTGTCGAGGAGACTGGTCTGGAGTTTTTTATCATACCCCGTATAGATAGCCAGTGCCGCCAAGATCATAATCAGACCAAACACCTGCTGTATACGACCGATATATGGTGCCAGTATCCTGGTCTTGGTGAGTACTTTTTTCCCCAATACGGCTAAGGCAAAGAGCGGAAGCGATACTCCTAAAACAAATGCCAGGGTAATGAATACTACCTGAAAACTTACGGCTTGGGTCGCAGCCAAAGTGGCAATAGTGGCGAGAATCGGTCCAGCACAAGGTGACCAGACGAGCCCCAGAGAAAATCCGGTGAGAAAGCCACCCCAGAAACCTGTCCCCGAGTTTCGCGTATATCGTCCCCCGAAAGAAGCAAGTCTACTGACGATACCTTCCAGTTGCGCCCCCAGAGGGGGAATAAGGAAAGTCAATCCTAAAATTGTAATCACTCCGACGGCAAAAAATCGTAATACTTCTGGATCAAAAGGAATGGTTTGGATGATATAAGCGAGTGCCAGTGTCACAAGCATAAAGCTTACTGCCAATCCCGATACAATACCGAGTGGCTTCCTCTCGCCACCCGTCGCCCCAGCTGATAAGACAATCGGCAGTATCGGCCAAATACATGGCGCGAAAATAGTCACGACCCCGGAGAGAAAGGCAAATGCGATGAGAATAGTCATAGGTGGACAATGAAAGAGTAAATAGTACCAAGGGGAGCGACTCTGCAGAGCCACCCCGGCTTCGTACTACTTCACCTGCTTCACGAGATCACTCAGTCCAGTACTCCCTGACCATTTGGCCAGCATATTACCGGAAGCATCTACCTGCACCAACGTGTGCTGATAGGTGACGCCATACTGTTTCTTCAAATCAGTATACTTATCATAGTCCACATCAAGAATGAGGACGTTCTGAGGAATCTGACTCAAATTGGCTTTGATGTCTGCATCAAGAGCCCGGCAAGACGGACACCACGAGGCGCGAAAGAAAAGTACCACTTTCCCCTCTTTGGCAAAAACAATCTTCGATGCGTCATAAGGCACGTATTGTCCCCCTTTGACCATCATAGCTGTCTCCAGTTTCTTTTCCATCATGGTCTCATCTTTTTTCACCATGGTATCTACCTTTTTCTCCATAACCTCAGGCTGCTTCATAGTGGCCTCCTTTTCCATAGCCACTTTTTCAGCCATAGCTTTTTCTTCCATCACCGTCTTGTTCTTCACGGCCTGCTGATTGGACGTATACCACCAGCCACCCAACACTACTACTCCTAACACCACCACTCCTAGTATTACTTTATTCATATTGTTTCACCTCCTTTCATATTTTTCTTGATTTATCTTTGTACCATTTCTTTTTCTAGTAACGTTTCTCTGCGTAGTAACGACCCAGTATTTTTGCCAAAACCATCCCCGTCAGTACCAAAGGTAACCACGGATCAATCTTGTGCGAAAATGCCTGCACGATAATGCCGATAAGAAGCAATCCCCCGCCAGTCGTATAGGCGAAACGAGTACCAATAAAACGATGAAGCTGTTCGCGTTCATCTACAACTATTTCCCTCCACAGAAACATGGCAAAGATGGCGAACAGTGTCACGATTAACCCTAAAAGGGTCATATGGAACGCATCTGTCATCCAAAAACCAAACGGATTAGCAAACCACACCAGAAAAATAACAAGCAGGGCTGCCACTATTTTTTCTGAAAAGATTTTCGGTATCATATTGATTATTTAATAGTAAATATCTCCTCTACAGGAACACAAAAAAAGCGTGCCATTTTGAGCGCCAAGAGTACCGACGGAATATAGTTCCCTTTTTCGAGAGCGATAATAGTCTGTCGCGTGACGCCAACAGCCTGAGCAAGCTCTTCCTGAGTGAGCCATCGTAGCCTCCTCAGATTCTCGATGGTATTTTCGACCGTTTCCGACATATGAGATGTAAAACTGACTTTACATTTCTATTATAAACTACCGCCACCACATGTCAAGCTTACTTTACGTTACCCACTGCAGATGGCAGCGACCCATACCGAGAGGTCATTGTCAATTTTAATATCGCAAAATTCGAATCCTATCGCAGGTAACAAAAAACAAGGCTCCCACCAGCCGGCAGGTACAGCCTTGTTTTAAAGTTCCCCTACAACAGAAGCCTTCGCTTTTCTACCTATTAATTCCAATAAACGGACTGGCTCCTCCCCAATACGTCGGCGTCTTCCCATCCCACTTTTCTATCCAGCGTAATTCTACTACTTGAGGATTGGCTGTCAGAGCCTGGGCTTCAGTTCTGATAGCTTTCGCCTTACCTTCAGCCTCAATAACTTTTTGATCAGCCTCTATCCTTATTCTTTCCAAATCTCTTTCGGCTTTCAATTTTAATTGTTCGGCTGTCACCTTCGCCTCAATTGCCTCATTGAAAGCTGGCGAAAAATCAAAAGAAGTTATGTTGATATCGTCCACTATAATATGGGTCCGAATCAATCTTTCAGCCAAATTGATTTTAATCTGATCTTTTACGTCCTCTCTTTTGATAATCAATTCTTCAGCAGTAAATTTTGCGGTAACTGCCTTGACTGCCTCCTGAATGGACGGCGCAATAATACGACTATTATAATCCTTTCCGACGCTCTGCCAAACAATATTTACTGTGTCAGGGGAAAGATGATAATTAATGGCGACTTTGGAAGTGATAATCTGCAAGTCTTTGGAAGAGGCACTGGCGGGCACTTCATCTTTTTGAATTTTCACATCCATCGTCACTACTTTTTGGACAAAGGGTATTTTGAAATAAAGACCTTCATTAAACACTTTGTCTTTCACTGCTCCAAATTGTAAAAGAACTCCCCTCTCTCCGGCTCCGATAGTCCCTACAGACCCAAAAACGATAATCATCAATAACAAAACGCCAGCGAACGATGAAAGACCATTTTTAACTTTCTTAAAGATTTCCATTTTTTCCAGATCAATCACATTGTTCATACTTTTCATTACCTTTAGTAATTACGCCTTATCCATAGAATTTAACTACCATGAAAAAAGCATACCACCTATTACTGTGAATGACCACCGACTCACCTTGAGGTTCGAATCCTATCTGCAAATACCAAAAAGAATGGCTCAGGTAAGCCAACGAAATATCCCACATGTTTCAGTTTCAGAACCGCTAGTAATGGCTCCATAAAATCAATCACCCTGTGGCAAGACCACAGGGAAATCGCTACGCGCATTATAAATTGCATGAAACAAGTTTACAGATTAGTGCGGAGCAAATACTCTCCCTATTGATTGAATCCTTTACAAGCTTATCTGTTCTCTCCAGCTTGATACCATTTCATACCATCCTCTTGACTACCACCTATGAGCTCTACCCTGATCATCTTTGGTTTACTTGAACGAGAAAGAAAGCTCCAGACATTTGACTGTGTAGAACCCAAGCCCTCTGTGGGAGTGTAGTGCCATGAGAGAGTAGCTCCGTCTTCCCATGTAACCTGCCACCGAGAACCCAAGAAACGAGTTTCGTAAGGAACGATAATTGTATCGGTCGCTCTGTTATTAGATATACTACTCATACGAAGCTCACTTGCACCGCTAATGTTCACCCACAAAATATCCTGAACACTGTCTTGATTCCAATCAAAGACAAGACTACTGAGACTAAAGTGGGGATTTTCTATTTTTAGAGCTCCTTCTTGAGGGATGAAATCTCCTTTACTGTCTTGAAAGAATACTCTTCCGGGCAAGGGTTTGATTCTGTGTTGAGGAATTTTGATATAATTTTCACTGACAATAAGGTCTTCTTTACCATTTTTGTCAATATCAGTAATCACTCCTCCCCAAGCAAACTCGTGTTCTTTCAGTTGCATTTTCTTCGTTTCATCCACAAATTCCATACTTCCCTTATTCTGATACAGCTTCCAGTCTTTCAGCAATTCTTGATCTTTTCGGAGGTCTCCTCTCAACAGAAAATCGGGACTGCTATTACCGGTATTACTAAAAAAGATGTCCTGTAAACCATCATCATTGATGTCTCCAATCCCGATGCCCATAGGGTAGCCATATTTATTCTCCCACGAAGTACCCTTTACTAGAGAAAATTTTAAGTTCCCCTGATTTTCATATATTCTGGCCGAACCAGTGTCATAGGCCACCACCAAATCTAAATCATTATCATTATCAAGATCACTAAAAGTACCCGCAAACGTATTATGTCGGTACAGCAGGCTTGAGTCCTCAGTAATGTCTTCAAACACAAGGCTTCCTTTACCAAGCAAAAGACGACTGATGGTTCCGTGGGCTTCTTTGTTAAAAATGGTAGTACCTTCAATACGGTCATGGCGAAGATAAGTACTGACAAACATATCTACCTGGCCATCATTATTCAGGTCACCGAGGGCAATACCTGTTGGTATAGATCCCTCTTCTAAGAAAGCCTCTATTTTTTCCCCTGCGCTAAACTCTGTTCCATTTTTATTTTCATAATAGTAGATTCCATCTACTCGCGCTACAAAGATATCGCCATCTTGGTCGTTATCATAATCTACTATCGCTGTTCCATAGGTTGCCGCTTCATTTTTTTGCCAGCGGAGTTTTTGGGTAATATCTACCATTTTCCCATCACGGTACTCATACCAAGTGTCATTTTGATTATAGCCACCACCAATAAAAACTTCATCAACCCCATTTCCGTCTAGGTCTACAAGAGCTGAGCCAATTAAGGGAGACATTTTCCCTTTTTCAAAAACATGCTCCTTAGGGAGGTCTCCCTTTGTATAGGTCAAATCCTTCACTTCCGTAGTAAAATCCTCAAAAAAAAGTCCTTCCTGCATGGCCTGCTGAATAGCACTCTCCTGAGATGCTTGCTGTTGGCCTACCAACAGATACCCGCCCACCGCTAATATACCGACCATTCCTCCTATAATAATGATGCGTTTCTTGTTCATGCTTTTTTTAAGTAAGCTTCCAAAAAATCCTAATACTAAAAGGGTGTCTTGTCTCATTTGATACTGTATAGACTCTACTTTAAGAGTATAGCAGGTTTTAAAGTAGTTTCAGAGTATAAAAAATAGGCTTACATAAGCCTATTTTTGCTAGCTCCCCCTACTGAACACTATTAGAATCTCTCTACAGGAAGATAAAGTCTCAAAGTTCTACTACTTCGGCTTGAAGAAGTTTATGGAGCAAAATGCGTAGAGCTTACTCCACCCCATTCTTCACTACATTACAGCTTCCGATACCTCGTTCCCCTGCCTGACCCGATTTTTTCAATTCTCTCTACCTTGAGGAGCCTGGTGAGAGCCTGGTTGACCGTTGGCCGAGCAACCCCAGTCTTCTCCGCAATTTCTGATGGTGTAGCTTCTGAAACACCCTGAATATACTCCCAGACGGCAAGCTGCTTGGGAGAAAGGAGTTTTTCTATCTGCTCACTTTCCATAAGTTCCAGAGCCAATTCAGATTGTTTGAGGAGCATCGTGAGGAAAAAATCGAGCCAAGGCGTGATGTCTTCTTTTTCTGTTCCAAAACTCTTCTGGCTTCTTCGCAAAGCAATGTAATAGTTCTCCTTATTGTCCTCAATCAGCTTCTCGTGAGAAACATACGGCGCATAGGCGTAGTCTTTTTTGAGCAGGAGAAGATTCGTAAGAATACGAGAGAGTCTGCCATTACCGTCTTGGAATGGATGGATTCTCAAAAACTCCACAATAAAGTTCCCAATGACAAGGAGTGAATGGATTTTCTTTTCTTCCAAAGCAGTAAGCGTAAAGCTC
>JAUYFO010000085.1 GCA_030690925.1 Candidatus Moraniibacteriota bacterium | reverse complement strand
CTACTCCCGAATTAAAGAAGCCGCCCCTTTCAACTTCTTTGTCCTCCACTCCAGATTGCGAAAAATTGACATCAGGCATGATGTTTAAATAAGATGATTAGATTTTTTTATGGAGTAATGCACTGAGAGAAAAGGTTTTCTTGGCTGGCTGATATTTTTTGGGAGCCCCAGAATCGATACCGGCCAGAGCCAGCCCGAGCGCTATGGAAAAAGAGGTACCCAGCCGCTTGATGTCTAGGGCGGCTGCCGCCTCGTGCTTGACCCGCCGCCAGGGATCACCAATACTCACTGGCAACTTAAACACTTTGGAATAATACTGGACCAATCCCGTAAGTGATGCTGAGCCACCAGATAACAAAATGCCATTACAGGCCTTGTCCGAATGTTTTGTTTTGTACGCTGCCAGCATACGCGTGGCCTCATCAGCAATAATATCGAGTGTCGAAAAGGTCAGTGCTCCTGGCAAAACATTCAGATAATCTCTGTCACTTTTCTTTAGTGCCTCAGCCCGTTCCACTGTGACATGGAGACTTTCGGTCAGAGTACGGGTGATATTTTTCCCTCCCGCATCGATATTGCGACTCATCTTCACCACTCCTTCGTCCACCAACACCAAATTAGTGGTCCGTGAACCAATATCAATGACCAAAAAAAGGCCGGGGTCATTACCCACAACAGAGCGCACCAGAGAAAATGTTTCCAGTTCCAAAAAAGTCATCTTGAGCTTGGCCCCTTCGATATAGCCACGGTAACGCGCCACTTCTTTCTTGAGCGCCGCTACCAACAACACCTCCATTTTGGCAGCACTGGTCTCTGTCGCCTCTCGGCGCCCCACCACCTCCCAACTGAGCGCCACATCATCGAGCGATGAGGGAATATACTTATGGGCTTCAAAAGGAATAGCTTCTTTGAGCTCATCTTCATTCATCTCCGGCAATTCCATGAGAGAAATGAGGCCAATAAAGGCCGGCATGGCGACATAGGCCGCATCACCCTTGGCATGAAAACGCTCTAGTAGCGCCTTGAGGTAGAGCACAACCTCATCATCATAAGTATTGCCATCAGAGACAGCGCCCTTTTCCAGACGCAACAAATCAACCTGACCATAGTTATGAAGCTTTGGTTCATCACCATCGAGCGTCAGCTCTACTACCTTGATGAGAGAGGTACCAAAATCAATGCCGAGAAAATAAGACTTTTGTAGACCAAAAAACATGCGCTTGTATTTGTGTGTTGTTGATATTTTTTTCTCTGCTTCTTTGAACACAGTATAGCACAGCTGTTCTTGTTTTTCAAAAAGAATCAATAGCAGAAAAAGCTTCACACACTATCAGCACAGAATGAACTCAGTCAACGATAAACAGAAGGCCGATAATGGCAGAGCGAATCGCATCACACATAAATCCCTATCATTGACAGCAGCAGTAAGAAAACCATAGAATGAAGGTACCATCACTATTCTAGAAACCCTATGTTTGAAACTACTTTCAGCCAAAAGTTGACCCATCACGCTCGCCATAGCCTGAAAGAGGCCCGGGAGATCGCTCAGTATACCCGTCACACGACGATCGAATCCGAACACCTGCTTTTGGCCATTTTCCTCGAAAACGGTAGCCTCGGGAGCATTCTGCTCGAAAACATCGGTTTTGAAAAAGAAAGCCTGGCCAAACTGTGCCTGAAAAAGAAAACTGGCGGAAAAATTCTTCCCAAGAGTCACCCTCTGCCACTATCACTTTCTCTCAAGGAAAGCCTGCGGCGTGCCTATGCTCTGGCCAATCAGTTCCACTATCCCTACGTCGGGACCGAACACTTGATCTACGCTTTGCTCGAGTCTCGCAGCGGCACGCTCGACATCATCCTCCACAACCTGAAAATCAACGAGAAGAAAGTGCAGTCCGCCATCAAGGCCCACCTCAACTTCGATCATTTCCCTCAGCTTTCCAAGATATTCGATATGCCAGAATCCCTGGTCGGTGAACACCCCAAAAAAAACAACAAGTCTACGCCATCGCTTGATCAATTCACTCTCGACATAGCCAAAGATAGTGGCAATAACCAAAACCTCCTCGTCGGCCGAAAAAAGGAGCTTGACCGCATAGTGCAGATCCTCACCCGCAAGAACAAGAACAATCCCCTCCTCATTGGTGAACCAGGGGTCGGGAAAACCGCCCTCGTAGCTGCCCTCGCCAAAAAAATCGCTCAGGGGAACGTTCCCCATGCTCTCTTCGGCAAACGTATCCTCTCGCTTGACCTCACTTTGGTCGTCGCCGGAACCAACTTCCGGGGTGAATTCGAAGCGCGGCTCAAAGAAATCATCAAAGAAGCTACGCACAATAAAGATGTCATCCTCTTCATCGATGAAATCCACACCATCGTTGGCGCTGGCAACACCAACGGCGGACTGGACGCCGCCAATATCCTGAAACCGGCCCTTTCCCGTGGTGATATCCAATGTATCGGCGCCACTACCCTCTCCGAATACAAACGCCATGTGGAGAAGGATCCCGCCCTTGATCGCCGCTTCCAGTCTCTGGTGGTCACCGAGCCAACAGTGGAAGAAACCAAACACATCCTAAGCCAGGTCAAGGGAAGCTATGAAACCTTTCATAACGTAACCCTAGACCGCCCCATCACTGATCTGGCTGTAGAACTTGCTATTCGCTACATTCCCGACCGCTTCCTCCCTGATAAGGCTTTCGACATCATTGATGAGGCCTCAGCGCTGGCCAAGCAGGGCAAGGATCAATCTCCCTTTGCTACCGCCCTCTTCCAGTTGGAAGAAGAGTTACGTGCCACAGTAGGACTGAAGGAATCACTCATCAAACACGAAAACTACGATGATGCCGCCAAATGGTATAGCCGCGAGCAATCAATCGAAAAAAAAATCGCCACTCTGAAAAGCAAACACCAGTCGGAGAGTACTCTCCACACCAAAGTAGTTACCAAAGAACACATCCTTACTACCGTAGCGCACATGACCGCTATTCCACTGAGCAAACTAGCCGAAAGTAACCCACAAGACAAACTCACCAAACTCCACGATGCCCTCGGGAAACGCCTGATTGGACAGACCGAAGCAGCCCTGGCACTCGAAGAAACCCTCACCCGCTCCGTCAGCAACATCGGTGATCCCGATCGACCACTCGGTTCTTTCCTGTTTCTCGGTCCTACTGGTGTCGGTAAGACCCTCATCGCCAAACTCCTGGCCGAAGAGTTTTTCGGCAGCCGCCAAGCTCTTACCCGTCTTGATATGAGTGAGTTCATGGAACGCCACAGCGTCGCCCAGATTCTTGGTGCTCCAGCAGGCTATATCGGTCATGGCGAAGGGGGCAAACTGGCCGAAACCATCAGGCGCAAGCCCTACAGTGTAGTCCTCTTCGATGAAATCGAAAAAGCTCACCCAGATGTCTTCAATATTCTCCTCCAGATTCTTGACGAGGGGATACTGACCGATGCTGAGGGTCGCAGTGTCAGTTTCAAGAACACGCTCATCATTCTCACTTCCAATATCGGTACCGCCGCTTTCACACAGAGTGGACAGATTGGCTTCGAGAAACACCTCGGTAATAAGGGTGTAAACGAGCAATTTGAAACCATCAAACAGAGCGTCTTAGGCGAGCTCAAGAAAGAACTCCGACCAGAACTCCTCGCTCGTCTCGATCGGGTCATCGTCTTTAAACCACTGACGCCCCAGGCTATCGAACATATCGTCAAACTAGAACTCGATGGCCTAGCGAACAGATTGAAAAGCAAAGGCCTTACCCTGACTTATGACAAGAAAATCATCACTTAGATTGCCCAAAAAAGCTTTGCTCCGGAACAAGGTGCTCGATTGGTCCGCAAGAACATTCAAGATCTGGTTGAAAAAGCAGTAGCGCAAAGACATATCGCCGCACCCAAGAAAAAACTCCTTCGTTTGACCCTAAGTGGTGACACTGTTTTGTGCGCCTAAACCAAGCCACTCTCCAATCCCTACTCAGCGAAACCAAAAAACAGGTCCTCGACACTCTGTTTCCTTTGCGTTGTCTGGGTTGTCGGACCAAAAAGTACTGGCTCTGCCCCGTCTGCCAGGGCCGTCTTTTGATCCACACTGAACAGCAGTGCCCCCTCTGTCTCAAACACATCACCCCGGCCGGCCAAATCTGCTTCGACTGTTTACCCCGTGTCCCAGCCCTCGATGGTATCTTTGTAGCTGCGTCCTATCATGAACCACTACTCACTCATATCATCCATGCCTACAAGTACCGCTTCATCCCCGACCTCGCTCAGCCTCTTGGACTGCTCCTCAAAAACGCCCTAGAAAGGAGCTCCTTGCCCCTCCCCGATGCCTTTATTCCGGTGCCACTCCACCCTAGGCGCTTACGATTCCGGGGCTTCAATCAGTCCGAACTCCTCGCTCGAGAACTTTCAGAAGCTTTGACTCCCGGACTCGCTATCCCTCTACTCACGGATGTACTCCTCCGTATCCGCTACACCAAGCCCCAAATGAAAACCGATTCCCGCGAGGAGCGCCTGGCCAATTTGAAAAATGCTTTCGCCGTGACAATAGGGAAAGAAAATGAGATTCGCGGCAAGCATATCTGGCTCATCGATGACGTCGCCACCACCGGCACTACGCTGGAAGAATGCGCCAGCCGCCTCAAACAACATGGTGCCAGAACCATCTTTGGTATCGTCCTTGCCCGTTAAATTGAATCAACAACCTTCTTTAACTTTGCTTCAACCTCAACCGCGATAACAGATAGAGCGGGATTTTCAACCATACTCATCGCAACCGTCGGAAGAATTGCCGATACAAAAGTTTCTCCGTCCTCTTCGTACACGATGACATTGCAGGGCAAGAAAAGCCCTATTTCCTTTTCACTTTTGAGGGCATCAAGAGCAAATGGTGGATTGCATGCTCCGAGAATGATGTAATTTTCGTACTCAACATTCAGTTTGTTCTTGAGCGTCGCTTTCACATCAATTTCCGTGAGTACGCCGAAGCCTTCCTTGGGAAGTTCTTCTCTTACTTTCGACACCGCATCGGCAAAAGAGAGGAGCACTTTGCGCTTATATCCATATTTCATAGTCTTATTCCCGTTTTATCAAAATTATTCCGAGACAGACGCATACTGCTTTTGGTACTTCATAGGCTCAACGACGCAAAGTAGCTGTCGTGTTCGTCCCCGTACCAGGACATAGAGGGACACCGAGAGGAAAGCAATGGCCACAAGGGAAAGCTCCATACCCTGAAAGGGCAAATAGGCGGCACCGCCGAAACCTAAGAGAGCAAGTATCGGCAACCCACAACTGGCACAGCCACTCCCTACTATTCCCAGAATAGAACTTCCGCCGATAGCCAAGTGCATTTTTCCAGAAGATCGAATCGATCGGATACGTTCAAGAGTAAGCACGAGGTTTAATCCAGTCAGCATCGCGACAGTGGTAAGTAGGAAGAGGCTGAGTCCGCTCATAGCTGTCCACATGCCTCCGAGGAGCGCGATAAGGATATTCCACTTATAACTCGTGGATTGTATCCCAAACAGCGTATCCTTTACGAGACTTGCATTCATGAGGTACACAGTCGCCACGACATAAAGTATCGCGATAATGAGCGCAGGAATAATAATTTTTTGAGACCAGATTTCCCTCATAGACTCTCCTTCCTTACTTACCGTTTAGCTTCTCGTCAATAATGGTCTTAAACACACTAAATGGCTGGGCCCCAATAATGAGTTGCCCCTCAATTTGACCGTCCTTACTCGAATCACCAATAATCCATGATGGGGTGCCAGACACTCCAGCCGCCGATCCATCAGCCATATCCTTGGCTACTTCGTCTTTGAACCTCCCTGAATCCAGACATTGCTGGAACTGGTTCACATTGAGACCAAGATTCTTCGCGATTACTGGCAACTCTGTCAAAGCCAAGCCTGTTCCACCAGCAGTAGTCTTCGTGAAAATTTGATCATGGAACTTAAAGTACATAGCGTCACTACTTTGGCTTCTGGCACACTCGGCCGCCTCTGCCTCTTTCTCCGCGTTCGCATGGAAGGAGAGGGGGAAGTCCCGATAGACCAACTTGACCTTGCCTGTATCAATGTAATGCTTCTTTAGATCAGGCAATAAATTAGTAAAGGATTTTTTGCAGAATGGGCACTCGTAATCAGAGAACTCAATCAGCGTAAGGGGTGCATTTTTGTCTCCCATAACCGGATCGTCGTCCACAGAGACTTTTACCGGGCCACTCGGCTGATTGTCTGGCTGTTGTGCAGAGGGCGCTCCGTTTCCCGACGGCTGCTGCAAAGCTACCGATTCCGAATCAGTTCCTTGCTGAAATCTTCCACTAGAAGAGAGAATACTCGCACTAATGATAATTCCTCCAAGGAGAATCGCCCCAGCAATAACCCACGCCCCTCGACTCAGTGATCCATTTTCTTTCTTCATTTTTATTAATTCTCCCGCCTCGCCTTCTTCTTGTTTGTACCAGTCGCCCATAATGATAAGTGTTAATGGTTGCTCTCTAACTTAATTAGTCTTTCCCACGGTGTAGGAGAGCATCATGCCGCTTTCAGCATGTTCGAGAATGTGACAATGTGCCACCCATGTGCCAGGATTGGAAGCATCAAGCAGGATGTCAACCGTATCACCCTTGGCCACAAGTACCGTATCTATCCACACGGGATTTGCATTTCTCACACCGTTCGTCGATAGCACCATGAGACGTTGTCCGTGAAAGTGAACTGGGTGCTGCATCGGATGCATAGATTGCGGGTCATTGAAAATGCGAATTTTCACTTTGTCACCCGTTCGGAAGTTCCAATCCTTGATGTCCATGTTTACTTTGCCGCTTGTTTTATCGACTAGCCTCCACTCCATCATGTTCGAGTTTGATTGGGCGTTCATACTCGCCATGGTGTCTTCCCATTCCAAGGCATCACCATCATCGCCCATACCCATGTCTTTGTCTGACATAGCCATCCCGCCTCCACCCATCAAATGCATCCCCATCGGCATACCCTTCCGCATTTCCGATGTCATATCAAGCGAGAGATTTAGACTTTTATCAGGAGTCTTCGAAAGGTACGTGTTCACGAGACTCTCCATCTCCTCAGCAACAGCTGTATTCGTCCGCAGGACTGAAAATTCAGTCGTATAGGAAGAACTGGTTACTTCAGAAGAGACTATCGCTTTGCCCAGCGTATATTCCTTCTCAGGAGTCTGATGCTTCATCGTGTACTCACCTGACTTTTCAAAGAACACATCGACGACGCGACGCTCACCAGGCGCCACCATAATTTGATCGACAAACGTCTCTTTCGCATACTTGCCTACATCGGCACCAACGAGTTTCATCTTGACCCCAGGGAGAGTAAAGTTGAAGAGCCTGGTATTGGCAGCGTTCGTGAGATAGAGCCGTGCGACTTCTCCTTGTTTCACTGACAACTGATAGTTCGTCTTGCCGTTTACCAGCATCACATTGCCAAATCGTCCCATGAGGGTATGATTAGCCACTTTGACATCAAACGGAAGCAGACCCTTCTCGTTGAGAGCAATGTCGTCAAGCATGAGCGGAATTTCCCGATTGACCGGCGACCAGTAGGCACTCTCCTTTGGTGTCACGATGATGTTGGCGTAGAGGCCTGATTCGAGAGCGTAGTCCGTTCGTACATGAGGGTGGTACCAGAATACACCTGGATCTATAAACTTCAACTTGTAGGAAAATGATTCACCAATAGCAATCTCTTTTTGAGTCACCCCTGGAACACCGTCAAACGGATTATCCATCCGTACTCCATGGGCATGGAGTGTGGTGGCAATATCGCCCCCATTCTTCAGGTTGATTGTAATTTCTGAGCCTTCAGAAACACGGATGGTCGGCCCCGGGATAGAACCATTGTAGCCGAGCATTTTCACCGTCCGACCAGCGATGTTCTGCTGGATGGGTGTAATAGTAAGGTCTATCGATTGACCGTCCTTCAAGTCAATAATTGAGGAAGAAGCCGCTTGTTTTATATCCCCTGATGGCGGAGTATTCAAGTTTATAGTTCCTTGTCCAGTAGAACCGACCTCCCCTCGGCGGTTGACTATTCCATACCAAGCGAGCGAGCCTAATGTAACAACCACAACCAGTCCCCATACTACTTGCTTGTTACTCATAAAGTTATATTTATAATTACAAAACTATTTGATAATTACCTATTTCTCATTAGAGAGTCATGCCTCTAGTTTACCTTGAAAACCGGGATTTTCAAAACCTTCTTCCAAGATCATTGCGGCAAGCCGCTAGGAGATCCGAACTGGAAGCAGATTGCTCAGGATACGAAGATGGAAACAGCCCCTGCCCTTCTCAGCACCCATAGGAGAGGCGTATAATATAAGAATGAAGACACTTCTCTGGCTGACTATCGCAGTTTTGTTATTTGCCGCATATTTTGCTTTGTCTCAAAGAAAAAGTCAGCCTAACACAGAATCAGAATCACCGACTAAAAAGACGGGGGAGTCCAACAATGTTCCTGTTGTAGAGCCGGTATCAATTTCAGTGTCACCAGCTACCCTGATCCAGGGAGAGCCAGCGCGCATTACTATAAACGGTGTCGCCTCCTCTTCCGCCATTGCATCTCTTACTCTCGATGACAAGCCACTTCCCATATTTACTGATGAGAGCAAAGTATCGGCACTCGTAGGCATCGATTTCCACAAAAAGTCTGGCTCATATCCGATTGCCCTCACCCTTCATGACGGCCGCACAATCGAAGAAAAGTTTGAAGTTGAACAAAGAGCAGTTGCTACCACTACATTTGATATCCCCGCACAGTTAGGGGGCAACACCAAAGAAGCGGAGCATAGGCTTACCAGTACCTTAGCACAAGACACGGCCATTATTAACGCTGTCCTCGCTACCACGGGTCCGGAGAAACTCTGGAATGGACAGTTCCGCCTACCTCTCGATGGATCCATTACCGTTACTGATGTATACGGTTACAAGAGACAAACAGGTGGCGTAAGTTTAAGCCATCAGGGCACGGATTTTCGGGCGTCCGAAGGAACATCCGTCTACGCCATAAATTCTGGAAAAGTGGCATTTGCAGACACTCTGAGAAACTATGGCTATACCGTCATCATTGACCACGGTTTGGGTCTCATGACTCTGTACATGCACCTCTCTGAAAACAAGGTAAAAAAGGGAGATCTCGTGGAAAAAGGAGACCTCGTAGCTCTTAGCGGCAATACGGGCTACTCTCTCGGACCCCATCTTCACCTCTCGGTCCGTATAAACGGTTTCTCGATAGATCCCATAAAGTTTCTGGAACTTATGGGTCCAGAGTAGTATCCACCTCGGTTAAAAGAAAAAGAGTTGCGTAACTCTTCCCCACCCCAGGTATAGTCTGCAAGCTTTTCAGATCAGAATACACCATATATGACAAGTGAACTTGAAAAAGGCCCATTACAAATAGCACGGCTCACCACCACCATTCAGAACAAAACCTAATACTGCACAAAGTACTCTATAGCAGCCTTGTCTTTTAGGTCTTTCACCCATAGCGAAGCCTCTTGATTAAATTTCTGTGCCTTCAGCTGCTCCCTCGCTTGGGTTCGCTCTGCTTCAGAACTGACACCCTTGGTTGGCACCTGGCCTGAACTCAAATATTGATTGACCTCTTCGTCGCTGATCACAGTTTTGTCGGACAAAATTTTCTCCAATTGCTTATTAATCATAATCTGCTCCCTCAGATTAGCCATGGTCATACCCTGCCCTGCCAGAACCGCCTCCAAGGTCCCTCCCTGGACGCTCACCTGAGCCTCTGCTTTTTTGACTTCTTCATCGATGTCAACACTCGACACGACGATCCTCTGCTTCTGTACCTCCTCCGCAATAAGTCTTTTAGTAATCAGAGTATCGAGCGCGCCCTTCCCCGCCTGTTTTTCAAGCTCTCGAACGACGCTGAGTCGGCTCACGACATTGCCATTGACTGTAGCGGCAACGAACACTCCTTTAAAGGTAGAGAATCCCCAAAAGAGGAAACCAAAGATTATGAAGACTATCAAAAATATTTTGGTAGTCCGATCAATCCGAGACACATACGCCCCAAACGAACGCATACGTGCTACCAACGAAGGCTGAACGATTACTGCCACCCCTGGCACCTCTACAACTGCGATTTCTTCCACCTTTGGTGTCCCTTCCTGCAGTGTCTGCTGGTCCATACTTATTTTCTTAAGGGGTAATATCTATCAAACAGATGCGGAGAGGGAGGGATTCGAACCCTCGGTACGGTGTAACCCGTACAACAGGTTAGCAACCTATCGCCTTAAGCCGCTCGGCCACCTCTCCTTTTTGCTACATTTCCCAGCCTATCAACTTTTCCACGGAAAATCAAGGCGTGGAGCCCTTTTGATAAGCCAGGAAAATCCCCTATACTTTCTGTACTATTATGATACAAAAAGAAAAAAGGCGCTGTAGCTGGGTACGGACTGGAAACGCTCTCTATGAGCAGTACCACGACCATGAATGGGGCGTGCCGGTCTTTGATGACCGCACCCTGTTCGAATTTCTCATTCTCGAAAGTGCTCAAGCTGGGTTGTCCTGGGAAACTATCCTGAAAAAGCGCCAGGCTTACCGGAAAGCCTTCGCTGGTTTCAACGTCAAAAAAGTGGCCGCCTTCACGACGCATGACGTCACCCGACTCATGGACGATGCTGGTATCGTCCGTAACCGCCTGAAAATTACCTCGGCTATCTCTAGTGCTAAACTTTTCATAGCCATCCAAAAAGAATATGGTTCGTTTGCAGAGTATGCCTGGCAATTTGTCGGTAGCCAGCCCATAGATAATAAGCGAAAAAGCTTGCGGGATGTCCCATCAGTCACCAAGGCAGCAGCGGCCTTTGCTCAGGCGATGAAAAAGCGTGGCTTCAAATTCTTCGGCCCCACTATCTGCTACGCCTTCATGCAAGCCACTGGGATGGTAAACGACCACGTCGCCGACTGCTTTCGCTACCAGGAAATCAAAAAACGAAACAAAAAAAATCCGGCAAGGGGATAGCAATCCTCTGCCGGTAGCAATTCTTTTCATCTGGAGTGTTTCTTCAGGGTATACCCTGGAAGGAGAAAGGCGAATACCTGCAATCCAGGAATTTCACTTTTCTCGGCATCGACGCACCATTGCCGCAAGTCGCGAACCAATTGATCCTTTGATGCGCTGCTATCGGTCCAAAGCTGCTTCAAACGTACTTCGAAAACTTCCAGCTTCTTTCTCGGCACGCTATCCGCCCACAATTGCTTGGTCAGTTCTTGCAACTTTTTCAGGGCTACAAAACGAAAAGCAATCAAGGCCTCAAGCGTCTCACCATCACAATCAAGCTTGGTTTTATTGATCACGAGCTGTGGTGGCACAGCCTTGACCCATGCCAACCCACACAATTCCAAGAAACGGATGTAGCTCCAGCCGATGTCAAACTCGTATGACTTAACCGAAAACTTGGCTGCCGTCGGATAGGTGTGGTGGTTATTGTGGAGTTCTTCACCACCAATCACCACCCCCCAAGGAACGATGTTGGTACTGGCATCGGGAGTTTCCGCGTTGCGGTACCCCCACCAGTGCCCAACGCCGTTGATTACCCCAGCCGCCATGAGCGGAATCCACACCATCTGCACCGCCCACACTGTCAGTCCGATAGCCCCAAACAAGGCCAGGTCGAGAATCATCATGAGCCCCACACCTTGCCAGCTGAAGCGGGTATAAAGATTGCGTTCCAACCAATCATTCGGGCAGCCGGCGCCAAATCGGTTCAGTGTCTCTTGGTTTTTGGATTCAGCTCGATAAAGCTCGGTCCCCTGCCACAACACCTTCTTGATACCGTGGGCTACCGGACTATGGGGATCTTCAGACGTTTCGCACCGGGCATGATGCTTGCGGTGAATGGCTACCCACTCGCGCGTCACTTGGCCAGTACCAATCCACAGCCAGAACCGAAAGAAATGACTCGGTAGTAAGTGAAGGTCCAAGGCCCGATGGGCCTGATGGCGGTGGAGGAAAATTGTCACCGATGCAATAGTGACGTGCGTGGTGAGTAGCGTGTACAACACAATCTGCCACCACGACAGACCCCATAAACCATGTGCCAACCAATCAAGGGTCGCACTAAAAAGCGAAACAATCATGACTCTCTCCTTGAAAGATTGTTGATGAAAAGGTACGTAACCCTAGTGTAGAACAATCTTAGGCTTTATGTAAAGGGTAAAACAAAAACAGCCCTGATTCCTCAGGACTGTTTTCTAGCGTCACCACAAACCGCAAACGGCTCATGGTGCTTCCTTACCAACGGCTGCCGCTCTGGTCGTTCGCACGGTATCCACCACCACTGTTGCCAGTGCGGGGAGCGCGCTCTTCCAAAGGACGAGCTTCGTTGACAGTCAGCGTTCGTCCGTCTAATTCCTTGCCATTCCACAGTTCAATAGCCTTTTGGGCTTCTGCGTCTGTGGTCATCTCGACGAAAGCAAAACCGCGAGAGCGGCCTGTCATCTTGTCGATGATGATCTTGGCAGAAACGACGCTGCCAGCCTGGGCGAACGCATCGCGCAAACTGTCCTCGGTTGTCCCGTAGGAAACGCCACCAATGTATAATTTGGTTGCCATATCGAATCTACTCACTTGATTACCGTGTAAGTGGACCTTTCCCCGCGAGCTTTTGACAGCTCCTTCTGGCTCTACTTCACGGAATTCAAGTTTGGCAACCGAATGTCTCGTCTAAGCGTCTTCCAGAGAGAAAACTTACAACATTCTTATCGTAGCACGAAAGAGCATTTTTGGCAAGCTCTCAACAGTATACTTTATGAGGCGCCGTCAACCAGAAGTGATTTCAAAAGTTTCGGTAAATGAATACTGGCCACCCCAATCACGCGGTCCGCGCCACCATAGTAAGTGATCAGCGTATTCCCGCGTACCACCGCCCCACAAGGAAACACCACATTCGGTACCACCCCAAATTTTTCATAGTCTTCCTCCGGGCTAAAGAGTGGCATCCGGCTGCGACCAATCACCTTTTCTGGGTGCTCCAAATCAAGCAGTAGGGCTCCAACCCGATAGTGCCCGTCATAGTCTGAAACACCATGATACAGTACCAGCCACCCCTTCTTGGTCCGCAGTGGCACGGTATTGATACCAATCTTGCGACTATCCCACATGCCGCGCCGAGGAAAGACAAATGGTTGATGCGTCAAAAAATGACTCTCTCCGTTGAAATCCAGACTATCAAAAAAGTTAATATCAATAGCTGGCTGGATGCGATGCAAAATAACATACTTTCCTCCAATCTTTTCCGGAAACAAACAGGCGTCCTTGTCGTCAATAAACGGTGGTGAGATCAATACCGGCACCGTGAAACATTCAAAACGCCCCGCTAAAAAGTCAGCAGCTTCTATAGTGGAAAGTGCCACCCGTGGCGGAGAAACGGCGTCGACTGCCGTATAGAACATATAGTAGGTATCCCCAAAGCGTGTCAGTCGCGGATCTTCACAGCCAGAATTTCCTGGGCCCTGTTTTTGTTCAAATGGTACCCGTGGCACATAAATCGGTTCCGGGAGACGCCCAGTGATACGGAAACCATTGTGACTCTTGGCATAACCGAACACCGAAGTATCATCTGCCGAAGTGGCGCGGTAGAGAATATGAATAGTACCCTCTGCCTCAACCGCCGCAGGATTAAACACCGCCTTGGCCTCCCAAGGATGATCAGCCACTGGTTGCAATACTGGATTTTTTCGGTAACGAATAAACGTTGGTCGTTCTTTCTCGGTCGTCTGCATCTGCTTGAGCAGGACTTTCAAGCTGCCGGTAGCCACACAGGTAGTGGTATCAGCCGCTCCATAGTAGAGAAAAATCGTATCCCCCCGCACCACCGCGCCACTGGGAAACACGACATCCTTGACCTTGCCGTAGTGTTCATACTCTTCTTCTGGCACCAGAAGCGGTGCCTCCGTCCGGGCGATGATCTTTTTCGGGTTCTCGAGGTCGAGCAAGATTGCCTCTACTGTAAAGAGTGGTTCCGGAGAGTGATACTTCTGGATATAGGAATAGAGCAGCAACCAACCATCTTTGGTTTTGATAGGCTGGGTGCCAATCTCCACATGATCGTCATCTGTACGATTCAGTTTCAGCCCATGCTGTTCCAGATTCTGATACCACGTATCCCAGCGCTTGGCATCCCACAACTGGGTCTCATCATCAAATGATGCTAGAGCGATGGTTGATGGTGGCCGATCAGTGTTGGCCGAAAGAATGGCCCACAGTTTACCTTTGATCCGCTCCGGGAACAAGGTCATGGCCTTGGCATTAAACGGCGTAATGTGATGTTTCTCAATCTGCTTGAAATTTTTGGTGATCGCCAATCCTACCGAGATCCCCTCCGCTCGAAACGGAAACTCTGAAAGCGCCGTATAAAAAATATAGTATTTCCCATCACACTTAGTAATCCGCGGGTCTTCACAACCATAACGCTCCCAAGAAAGCTCGGGCTCGATAAACGGCCGATGGCGCTTGAAATGAATACCATCGGCACTTTCTGTCTGACCGATAGAAGAAAGGGACAGCCATGGGCCATCTTCATGGAGGAGCGGAAGGGACTGAGCCCGATAAAACAATCGCGTCTTGCCCTGTTCCCGAATAGCCGAACCATTGAACGCCCCTTCCAATTCCCAGGGCAAATCACTCTCTGGCACCAAGATAGGATTTTCAAAGGAGCGCTTAAAAAAAGACATATCAACGGGTGTTAGCTAATTTTTTTGGTATTCATTTTCTTCAAAACAGGAGCCTCTTCTTTGAGCAGTGATTGGAGGAAGGTATCCAGGTCGGCCATAGCCACGGCTGAGGTTCGGTCGGCTGCTCCATAGTAGACGAACAACTTCCCATCCTTGATAACTGCCCCACACACATAGACCACGCCACGTTTGTGGCCACCATTCTCATAGGATGTTTCCGGCTCCAATACCGGCTCGAGGGACCGGCGCAAAATAATATCCGGATGTTTCAGATCAAGCAGCATCACACCGACCTTGTACTTACCTGGATCACGCATATCCATGCCATGGTAAAAGACCAACCAGCCATGCTCAGTCCATAGTGGTGGCGCCCCCACTCCACGGACAATATTGTCCCAGGCCCGCAAACGTCTGGCTTCCACATAACCCTGCCCCCCATGAGAAGACAGGCTCTCGATATACTTGCCATTTCCTAATTTTTTAAGATCATCCACATACTCCAGACGTATTGTTGGACTCAGCCCATGGAGAATGACGTACTTCCCATTAATCTTCTTGGGAAAGAGCACCCAGTTTTTTTGGATTTGACCCGGTTGAGAAATGAGTTTTGGTCGAGCCCAACGCCACTTTCTGGCCAAGAAGTTCGCTTTGGAAATATGGGAGAGGGCAATCCCTGGTGGATGGGCTCCATCAAAAGCGATGTACATGAGGTACACCACGCCATCAATCTCTACCAACCGTGGATCCTCACAGCCACCAGTCCCACCACCAGAAACATAGGGGTAGCGCCCCTCCTTCGTATCAATAGCTCGTGACGGCACAAAAGCCGGGTCCGTGAGACGTTCGTCAATATGAATACCATCTTGGCTTACCGCATAACCCAAAACCGACAGCCCGTCATACCCCTGGGCTCGATAGAGCAGATGTACCCGCCCATCAAGAGTGATAGCAGCGGGATTGAATGTGGCAAAGGCCTCCCAGGCATGTTTGGCAATCGGCTCCAAAACCGGATTAGCCTCCAAACGCTCCAGCCGAATCATTACCCCTTTTTTGCGAGGCGGCAAAACAAAATCATGCCGCTTATTTTTTTGCACTGCCTCCCAGTAGCGGGCCATCGGGAAACACTCTACCACCTTCCCCGGTGACTGCAGATACACGAAAAAATATTTTCCGACACGCGCTCCGCCAATCAGGGCCGCATCCGAAGCAACATGGGCTGGGACTTCGAAGAGAGGCACATCGCTCCGCCACAGGAGCGTTTTGGGACGTTCCCGATCGAAAATGGCGGCCCCGACCGTCAATCTCCCCAAAGTATTCTTGGCTGAATATACCAGCAAAATTCCCTGCGGAATCAGTTCTGTCCACAAAGGGAGCAGAGCTGTCGTATCAAATCCTTGTCGTCGGGCTTCTAGGACATCACCGGCATCTTTCAATTGTTCCAAATCACGAAGCGAACTCCCCTGTGATATCACTCGCATACCTCGTGCCGAAAAAGCAATAATCCGACTTTTCTTGCCCCCTTTGGCTGGTAACTTCAGACACACCGTCGGTCCATGAAGTTCGACTGGTGTAGCTATCACTTTCCACGACCCACCGCGGGTCGGCGCAACAAACAACACTTCTTTTTGGCTATTGACAAAAGAAAGTACCGTCTTGGTCCCCACCATACTGGCACGCAGTATCGGAGCTGATCCGAGTGCCAGTTTTGTTCCATCGACACGGAAAAAACTCACCGCGCCAGATGACTTCTTAAAATTTTTGCCGTTGCTACTCTCCACGGAAAAAATACCGGGGGTAGAAGAGCGAGTCGAGCGCCAAAAAAGATGCACCTTCCCCTGCTTCTCGAAAGTAAGCAAGCCCTGATAAATATTTGAAGGGGTCATTGGTTTCTGTTTTTTCTATTCTATCACAAAAACATGTTTGAAGAAAAAACAAATGCTTCGTACAGAATGTTTTTAGATGTGACAGGTTGGTTCCCTGCCCGTTTCTCTCAGTCATCTATCTGATGAGTTCGTCGGTAACAGTAAAGCGACGCAAGATGGTCTCGGTGGTCTAGCTCCCTATTCGACAGAACGAGTCATGAGAGGTTCGAGAGAAACACGGGGGAAGAAAAGGGAAGATATTTCCAACCACTCCTATCCCTCTTCACCATTTGTACCGTTTACAGACGGTCGTCTCTAAATGGCACAATTATGAAAAGCAATTTATGTCCGCAGACCTCTCCCAGTCTTGAACAGATACATAGTAAGTCCGAGCATCACGCCACTCAAGATGACGAGGATGATAAAGCTGCCAGTGACGTTGACATCAGAAATCCCCAGCAGTCCATAGCGGAATCCATTAACCATGTAGAGAATGGGGTTCAAAGCCGAAACTTTTTGCCAAAATGGTGGCAGCATAGTAACCGAGTAAAACACACCGCCGAGATAGGTGAGCGGCGTCAACACGAACACCGACACGATCGAGATGCCATCGAACTTCTTGGCATAGATGGCGTTGACCATCCCGGCCAGGGAAAACAACAATGCTGTCAGGAAAATGAACGCCACGGTAAGAAAGATACTGTGCATGGTGAGATGGGTAAAGAACAGGGCCACCCCCAGCACCAAGGCCCCGGTGAGCAGTCCACGCAGTAGTCCCCCGGTGACATAGCCCGCCACCACCACAAACGGTGACACCGGAGCGACTAGCAATTCTTCGATCTGTTTCTGAAACTTGGCGCCGAAAAACGAGCTCGCCACATTGGAAAAAGAATTGGTAATGACGGCCATCATGACCAGACCTGGCACGATGAACTGAATATAGGTGAAGCCACCAATAGCCTGAATCTGCGAACCGATGAAGGCGCCAAAGATCACATAGTAGAGCGTGGTAGTAATGACTGACGGCAGAAGTGTCTGCGGCCAGATCCGAAGAAAACGGCCCGTTTCTTTACGGACAATCGTCATATAGGCCACCCACATTTGATTGAGCGTCATAGTTATACAGGTTTTTTGGTGACATCAAGAAACAATTCTTCGAGACGGTTAGACTTATTACGCATGCTGCGCACCTGGATATCCAGCCGGCTGAGGGCTGCCACAGCATCACTCAGGCTCTCTCCTTGCTGTACCATCATTTCAATAGTATCCTGATCCACTTTTTTCACCCCGAACTGCGCCACCAGCTTCTCGTTGGCTTCGGTCAAAGGGGTTACCAGATCAAAGATAAACGTCTCAATGGCCAATGTCCCCAATAAGTCTTTGACCAATCCTTCGGAAACAATTTTGCCGTTATTGATGATGGCAATGCGCTTGCACAGTTGCTCGGCTTCTTCCAAATAATGCGTGGTCAAGATAATGGTGGTTCCAGCAGCGTTCAGTTTGCGGAGGAAGTCCCACATCTCCCGCCGCAGCTCGATATCCACGCCAGCCGTCGGTTCATCAAGAATCAAAAGCTTCGGTTCATGAATAAGCGCCCGGACAATCATGAGCCGGCGTTTCATGCCGCCAGAAAGACACATGGCTATTTCGTTTCTCTTCTCCCACAATCCCAAGAGCTTCAGGTACTTTTCTGCCCGAGGCAACGCTACTGCCCGCGCAATGCCATAGTACCCTGCCTGGTCACACACGATATCAATTACTTTTTCGAAAATACTGAAATTGAATTCCTGCGGGACCACACCGACACTGGCCTTGGCCAACGCCGTGGCCGTGGTAATGTCATAATCAAACACCGCCACTGTTCCAGAGGTTTTGTTACTGAGACCAGTGACAATAGCGATGAGCGTAGTCTTGCCCGCTCCGTTAGGACCAAGCAGTCCAAAGAAATCACCTTCAGCCACTTCCAAACTCACCCCTTTGAGGGCCTGCACACCACTCTGGTAGGTTTTTTTCAGATTGTGTATCGTCAATGCCGCCGCCATACTACTTCTTTTTTTCAGCAACAAGTGCCTCGGCCTTGGCCAAGATACTTTTGAGCACCAAGAGTGAGCGCTTGAATTCCGGTACGGTCACGTTGTACATCGATAGAGCTGCCATAGTGCTGTGTAAAAAAATTTAGTCGTTCCCTTATTGTAGACTGTTTTCCCCACACTATCAATCCACGCTTCTTGGCGCTACTTCAGGTACTTCTTCAGTAAGGGCGCCAAACGTTCGGCAATCTTGCCATAGCCTGCCGCATTGGGATGAATAGCATCGCTCATTAAATCCGGGTGAGCGAAAATACCGGATAAGACATCGGAAACGTACACCGCCCCGGTATTTTTGGCCAGTGATTCGTACTCCGCATCCGCTCCTCCGCCCACTAATCCACTACGTACCCCGAGCACCATGACGATGGCTCCCTCCGACTGAAAGGCTGTCACGATTTTTGCCAAATTCTGAAAGGTCTCTTCCTTGGGAATCTTTTTCAAAAAATCATTGCCACCCAAAAGGACGATGGCCACTTTAGGCTGCTGTGCCAACGCTTCATCCAGCCGAGCCAGACCATCGCGCGTGGTATCACCACTCACCCCGTAGTTCAAAATCTTGGTATTGGTCAATCGTCCCAGTTGCTGCGGCAACGTATTATTCTCCGCTCCTACCCCCTCGACCAAACTATCCCCGAACATCAGCCCCGGCCCACTCAGAGTCGTAGGATAATTCTTCACCGGCCACGGCCGAGAAGCAACATACCAAAAAATTAAGCATACAAAAAGGATGGCGACCCCAGCCACAAAAAGAATCGATTTTTTTGACATACATGCTTAGCTGACAAGACTTCAATTGAGAGCGGAAGAGGTTAGATACGAACCTTCGATACCTTGCGGTACGACAGTTTCTCTCAATCCCATACATGGCGGAGGCGGAAGGATTCGAACCTTCGATACCTTGCGGTATAACAGTTTTCAAGACTGTCTGTTTCAACCACTCACACACGCCTCCGCCTTATACGGGACAAGACTGTTGCTCCGCCAAAGGCGGATAAACTTCAACCTTTACCCGCCATACTTCCCGCACAAGCGGGATGTGGGCGGGACTCGGCCACTCCTCCTCATATTTTCCGCCTCGTCATGGTATCAGGCCCTCTAGGCTTTGTGAAGAGCATGAGTTATAAGCAAAATATGCTATAGTAAAAGAAACACTTTGACTATGAATGCCCCCCACAATTTTCACAGCGGGAGCAATCCCGAAACCCACACACTCGCTCCACGTTATGGGCAGATACTGCTCCACTGGGATGCCCCAGAACACGAGCCACTTGAGCTTGGCCCCAAGGCCCGTCTGGTAGTGACCACACTTCTCATTATCATCATCGCCTGGGCACTCTATACCAACAGCCCGCTCATGGCCATCACCTTTATTCTGGTCGGTATGACTGGCTATCTGGCACTCAGTCACGAGCCCCGTACCCTGCTGTTCTATATCACCTCCCGTGGCATCGTCGCTGGCAAAGAATTCTATGAATTCGAAGACATCGAATCCTTCCACCTCTATGATGAACCACCATTCGACAACCTCCTTTCTATCAAAACCAACGGCAATCTGGTCTCGCACGTCCACATCCCCATCACTACCCTCCCGGTACGCGAGCTCTATGACACCCTGGTCCAGTTCGTCCCCGAAGACAAACATGAGCCGGGCCTGGTTGACACATTGGAGAAATTACTGCATATTTAAGTGTGTTGCGTTGCGCCCGTAGCTCAGTGGATAGAGCGTCTGGTTGCGGTCCAGAAGGTCGTAAGTCCGATTCTTGCCGGGCGCACAAAGAGAGCCCACCCTTCGATATAAACTCAGGGTGGTTTTGTTTGCCGAAAGGGTAAGCATTCGCTAGTATGAGTAAATCCCGTCCTCGTAGCTCAACGGATTGAGCGTAGGCCTCCGAAGCCTGAGATCGTGGTTCGACTCCACGCGGGGACACAAATATTTTTCTTGACAGGAGACTCTTTTTTGCGTTATAGTTGACAGACTTCTTTGACAATAATAAGAGTTGGGCTGAGGAGAAGATGAGAGCCACAAAACCTAAGGGGCTTTCATGAATATTCCAGACGTAAGAAAAATAGAAGTCCCCGACGAGCAGACTGCTGCGCTCGCCCGGGTTACTTTCGAAAGCAACATCAGTCCGCGTCAAGAGAAATACTTGCGCGGATTGCTAGGTGCTTTCTACAAGACAAAGCGCGAATTTTCGTTTTTATGTATCGAAGTGGTCGGCACAGTGATCCTGTTCCGTACCAAGATGAAACCTCCTTATCGACCTCCCACCCCCGAGGAGATGTATGAGGTGCTCAATGCCATGGATCTGCAGGTGGAACCACCCCCCGCACCTAGGCGAAGAAATCGTTCTCGTTTCAGCCCGGCACGCAGCCAAGCTGAACTCCGCGTTTAAGAAACAAACTCGGCTCAAAGTTTTCTCTCCCGCCCCCGTCCAGAAATGGACTTTCACAGACCCAGAGCACCAACCGGTGCCCTGGGTCTGCTTTCTTTTCCGAGAAATATAGACGGATGATATAATGGATACATGACATTCACTACTCCCCTCTCAGACATTACTTCTATCAAAAAACTTACTTTGGCCAAGCTGGGTCGTATGGGTATTTTGACAGTCGGTGATATGCTCTACCACTTTCCCTTTCGTTACGAGGACTATTCCCAAATTCACACCATTGATACGCTCACAGCCGATGAGAAATGCACCACTCTCGGCACCATCACTAGTCTGGAGGCCGGGCGCACCTGGAAAAAAAAACTCTTTCTCACCGAAGCCACCCTGACCGATGACACCGGCCAGATCCGTCTTCTGTGGTTCAACCAACGCTTCGTAGCCCAGACACTCGAGGTAGGCATGGCTATCCGCGTCAGTGGCAAAGTCACCCGTGATCAGAAAGGACTGCTCATGCAAAGTCCCGCTTTCGAGCGTTCCTCGCGCGATGCCACCCACACTGGCCGACTGGTTCCTGTCTATCCGGAAACGGCCGGACTAACGTCCAAGTTTTTTCGCTGGCAGCTAACTGGCATCTTTCAGAAGCTCACTGCATTTCCCGACCCCGTACCAGAAGATATCCTCAATCGACTGCACCTCCCTTCCCTCAAGCAAGCGCTCTTCTCCATTCACTTCCCCAAAGATACTGAGCACGAACTCATCGCCCGCAAACGCTTCGCCTTTGACGAAATGCTCTTCGTCCAACTGAAAGCCCTCCAAGTCAAAGCCCTCTTCGAAACGGCCACAGCAACAACCCTTCCTTTTGATGAAGCCGTGATCAAAAAATTTGTTACTGCCCTTCCCTTTACTCTGACTGATGCCCAGCGAAAAGCCAGTTATGAAATTTTACAAGACATAGAGAAACCCAGGCCTATGAATCGCCTCTTAAATGGTGACGTTGGCTCAGGCAAAACCGTCGTAGCGGGAATCAGCGCTTTCGTAGCCGCTGAAAACGGATTCCAGACCGCCATCCTGGCCCCGACCGAAATCCTGGCCCGTCAACACTTCGAAAGCTTCCAAAAACTGTTTTCGGAAACAGGTCATGGTGTCACCCTCCTCACCGGTAGCTACCGCCTATTCGATGGCAAGCCCGTTACCCGTCCCACACTCCTCAAAGCCATCAAGTCGGGCATCCCAAAAATCATCATCGGCACCCACGCTCTCCTCCAAGACGACGTAGCCTTCGACAACCTCGCTCTCATCGTGGTGGATGAGCAACACCGCTTCGGCGTGGCCCAGCGCGCCAAATTGCAAGAGGCCAGTTTTGGCAGCAAGGATGGTAGCAAAAATACTGTGCCACATTTCCTCACCATGACTGCCACTCCTATCCCCCGCACCCTCACCCTGGCCTTTTTCGGCAACCTCGACCTCTCCATTCTCGACGAACTGCCCAAAGATCGCAAGCCCATCATCACCAAAATCGCCAAAAGTGAGCGTGATCGTCAGAAGATCTACGAATTCATTCGGAGTGAAATCACCAAAGGTCGCCAAGCCTTTGTCATCTTTCCTCTCGTAGAAGAGTCTCTCGCCATCAAAGACGTCAAAGCAGCCATCGTCGAACACCAGCATCTGGCAGAAAAAGTTTTCCCTCACCTCAAAATTGGTCTGCTCCACGGGCGCATCAAGGCCAAAGAAAAAGAGGCTATCATGCGTGACTTCAAAGAAAAAAGATATGACCTCTTGGTCGCGACTGCGGTCGTCGAAGTCGGCATCGATATTCCCAACGCTACAATTATTCTCATCGAAGAAGCTGAACGCTTC
>JAUYFO010000081.1 GCA_030690925.1 Candidatus Moraniibacteriota bacterium | reverse complement strand
TCGATGGTTACGGCCTGGGTGGTCGGCACGTCGATATGGAGGGAAAATTCTTGGGAGAGTTGGTAGCGGCTATCGCCTCGTTCATTCCCGAGAACAGTATTCGTTTTGCACTTGGCGTTGGGACACCAGAAGACATTGTCCGCTTGCACCGGGTTGGTTGGGATATGTTTGATTGTGTCATTCCGACACGAGAGGGAAGACATGGGAGATTATTTTTGTGGAAAAATAATCTTAAAAACACAAATACCAAAACACAAATACCAAACAAAGCCCAAGGCACAACTTCCAAACGAGGAGACTCTGTATTACCAGATGATTTTTACGAAACGATCAATATTAACAACGAGCAGTTTACCAAAGACTTCACGCCGGTAGATCCGAGCTGTGATTGTACGCTGTGTACCAAGTACACACGGAGTTATCTGCGCCATCTATTTCGAGTCGGGGAGGCCCTAGCCTTTCGTCTGGCTTCGGAACACAATCTGCGCTTCTATATGCGTTTGATGCAGAAACTACGCTCTTTGTGAGTCTTTGGTAAATGTATCACATAGAGACGACCGTCTCTATGTGATACAGAGTTAGTGTGGAAGAAAAGGGTAGGGTGAGAAAGAAGATTGATGAAAAAATGAGCATAAAAAAGCGCAGGGAGGGTTCTCCATGCGCTGGGGTGGTTGTGAGGTTGCTAGCCTCGCCAGGTATGTTTGCAAGTCCGACAGGTGTAGTGAATGCGGCCGCTCCCCGAACGAGCAGAGCGGATATCTTTGCTCTGGCAGTTGGGGCAGTACACTGGTTGGTAGATTCTGGACAGCCATGAAACTACCCAATACAAAATCCAAAAGACAGCCAGCCAGGCGGTGAGCTGTTTGAAGCTTTCCCAAGCCCCAGAAACGAATTCCATGTCAGTCTCCTAGACCTGCTCCGAGGAATGATTCTCCTCTGAGAACAAATTGAGCACTTTGCCGCAGTCGCCACAGAATGCGGAGAAGAGTTTTCCATCTTGCTGCCTGAGAGGCCACATTCCAGATCCGCAGTCGGGTTTAGGGCATTTGGGACGTGTGGAAATGAGTTGCAGGCGGCCTCTCCAATGGAGAAAGAAACCGCCAATGACTACCACTCCAATGGCGATGGCTGCAGGAAGTGTGATGTGTAGGTACTGGTGCATGCGGACTCCTTTGGTATGGGGTTATTAGGTTCCCCGGGTTGAACAAACAGGTCTTTGCCTGTAGACTGAAGTTGTAAAACAACCTTAGTAATATACACAAAATAAGCCTTTTTGTCAAGACTATTATGGCCGCAGAAAAAAATGAATTAATGGAAAAAATAGTGTCACTGTGCAAACGGCGTGGCTTTGTGTTTCCTTCGTCCGAAATCTATGGTGGTTTTGCCGCAGTCTATGACTTCGGCCCCTATGGTGTGGAGCTGGCCAAAAATATCCGTGAAGCGTGGTGGAAGTACATGGTGCAGTTGCGGGAAGATATTGTCGGATTGGATGCCGCGATTTTTATGCATCCCAAAGTGTGGGAAGCCTCGGGACATGTGGGGGGATTTTCTGACCCATTGGCAGAGTGCAAAGAATGTCACACGCGGGTGCGGGTGGATCATCTGCTCGAAGAGGCAGTGGTTGCGGCTGACGAAAAGATGAGTGAAACGGCCATCAATCAACTTTTTTCTCTAAACAAAGAAAGAATAGTTTGTCCGAAGTGTGGCAAGAAGAATTTTACGGAAGCAAAAAGCTTTAATCTGTTGGTGCAATCAAACCTGGGGAACTTTACGGGTAACTTGGGAGAAAATCCGGTATACCTGCGCGGCGAGACCTGCCAGGGGATTTATGTCAATTACAAAAACGTGCTGGACTCGGTGCGGGTGAAGATGCCTTTTGGCATTGCTCAGATCGGAAAAGCGTTTCGTAACGAAATTACCGCTCGCCAGTTTATTTTTCGGACGCGGGAATTTGAGCAGATGGAGATGCAGTATTTCACTCGGCCCGAGGCTGAGATGGACGAGTATGAGAAACTGCGTGCTTACCGCTTCCAGTTCTATCTCGATATGGGAATGAAAGCAGAGCACTTGCGCTGGCACAAGCATGAGAACTTGGTGTTTTATGCCAAGGAAGCGTACGATATCGAATACCAGTTTCCCTTTGGGTTTAAGGAGTTGGAAGGAGTCCACGCGCGAGGGGATTATGATCTGACCCAGCATGCCAAGTTTTCCGGTGTCGCTCTGGACTACCTAGACCCAATAACCAACGAGAAGTACATACCGCATATCATCGAGTCATCGGTGGGAGTGGGACGGATGTTTCTGGCTTTTCTGACTGAGGCCTATACAGAAGAGGCATTGGAGGGTGGCGACACGCGGGTCGTGTTGAAACTGCCGAAAAAGTTAGCACCCGTGAAGGTGGCCGTGTTTCCATTGATGAAAAACAAACCGGAACTGGTGGCCAAGGCCAAGGAAGTCTTTGATAGTCTCAAGGGAAACATGATGTGTGAGTTTGATGACAACGGCAATGTGGGCAAGCGCTACCGCCGCCAGGATGAAATCGGCACACCGTACTGCGTGACGGTCGATTTCGACACTATCGGCCAGGGTGAAGACAAGACACTGGAAAATACGGTGACCGTCCGCGACCGCGATACCATGCAGCAAGAGCGCGTCAAGATTGAGGAGTTGTCAGTTTATCTACAAAAGTATTTTAACTAAGCATTCTAAACCCTGAGACCTAAACCCTGCCTGATATGAAATACCAGAAACACACTTTGAAGAACGGTTTGCGGATACTGCTTGCGCCGATGCAGGAGACCGGGACAGCCACGGTAATCGTCATGACCGGAGTGGGGTCGTGTTATGAAACACGAGCAGAAAACGGCCTGGCCCATTTTCTCGAGCACATGTTTTTCAAGGGGACCAAGAAGCGCCCGACGGCTATGGATATCAGTAAAGAGCTCGATGCTATCGGCGCTGAGTACAACGCCTACACTGGGAAAGATCGCACCGCCTACTATGCCAAAGTGGAGGCTCATCACTGGGAGACAGCACTTGATGTGGTGAGTGACTTGTTTCTTAACGCCACACTTGATCAAGAGGAAATCGACCGAGAGCGTGGGCCGGTGATGCAGGAGCTCAATATGTATGAAGACATGCCCATGCGTCATATCGGCGACTTATGGGAACTGCACCTCTACGGGGATCATCCACTCGGGTGGGAAATTATTGGGCCAAAAAGCAACCTGAAGCGTTTCATGCGGAAAGATTTTATCAAGTACCTGAATCGCGGCTACGTGGCGGAGAATGTGGTTATTGGCGTGGCTGGCAAGATTGATCCGAAAGTGGTGAAGAAAGAGATCGAGAAACACTTTGCTGGGATCCGTACGGGTAAGAAACCGGTATTTAAGAAGGCGCTCGACAAACAATCAACCCCAGGTCTTTCTCTCACCCACAAGAAGACCGACCAGACTCAGCTCATCGTCGGCGTGCGAGCCTACAGCATGTATCATCAGGACCGTTACGCTCTATCTGTGCTCTCGGTGATTCTCGGTGGGGGGATGTCGAGCCGGCTGTTTATGGCGGTGCGAGAACGGCGCGGACTGGCCTATAGCGTTCATACTATGGTAGAGAGTTTTCATGATGCGGGCTATCTAGCCACGCAGGCAGGCGTGGAACACGAGAATCTGGAAAAGACGGTACAGGTGATTCTCGATGAGTATAAGAAAATTTCGGTGGAACAGGTGGAGAAGGAAGAATTGACGAAAGCCAAAGAATACATCAAGGGCAAGATGGCTATGGGACTTGAGGGCTCAGACGATGTGGTGGAGTACCTGGTGACACAGGAGGTGATTCGTGGGGAAATCGTGCTACCCAAAGAAAAAGCCAAGCTGATAGATACAGTGACAGCCGAGGATGTGCTGCGCGTGGCCCAGGATATCTTTCAGAACAAAAAGTTGAATCTGGCCGTGATTGGACCAAAAGCCAACAAAGCCAAGCTTGAAAAACTCTTGAAACTTTCCTAGGAAGCTAACAGCTAATAAGCGAAGAAGCTGCCAAAGTATGACTGTGAATGAACATATTGAAGTGGGGACGAAGGTTCTGATCCGGGCGATGCTCATCATTGCGGCGGTGTATGTGGTGTACCTGATTCGTGATGTGGTGATCGTGGTGCTTCTCGCGGTGCTGACCGCAGCAGCGCTGGTGCCGGCTATTGGGCGTTTGCGGCGGCTCGGTCTGTCACGGACAGCGGCGGTCATTATTTCTTACTCACTGCTCTTTTCTGCGGGGGTTTTACTGTTGGCCGTCTTCTTGCCGCTCTTCTTCTCAGAAATTAAGCAGTTCCTCTTGAATTGGCCAGAGTATGCCAAGCGTCTGGGCATCTTTATCAGTGGGGTGCAGACCTACGCCACTAGTATTGGCGTGACATTTAGCCCAGATGAGTTCTCTCAAAATATTGAGGGGAACATCACCCAGTGGTTCACTCAGATCTTTTCGACTACGCTTAACGTCTTTCAGGGGTTCATTCATTTCATCGGGTATTTCTTTCTGGCGCTCTACTTGTCGCTTGAGGAAAAGGGTATCGAGAAGTTTTTTCTCCTCCTTACTCCCAAGCAGTACCACGCGCAAGCGCTCTCCGTTGCTACTCGTATGCAGGGCAAGGTTAGTCAGTGGCTCTTCGGACAGATGCTCCTCATGCTTATTGCGTTCGGGCTCTATTATATCGGACTCTCGCTTTTGGGCGTGCCGTATGCCTTGGCCATCGCCCTTTTCGGGGGACTGATGGAGATTCTACCGTATATTGGCCCTATTCTGGCCGCCGTGCCGGCGGTGATCATCGGGGCGCTCTATTCGCCGGTACTTGGCCTCTCCGCACTCGTATTCTACGTTATCGCTCATCAGGTCGAGGCCCATGTCGTGGCGCCGCAAGTGATGAAACACTCTGCCGGACTCAATCCGGTGGCGCTCATCATCGCCATCCTGGTCGGGCTGGAACTCGGCGGCCCGTTGGGGATCGTTTTGGCCGTGCCTATCACCATGATGCTCTCAGTGTTTGTAGATGACTTACTTTTGAAAAAGAGTAGCCAGGCCTAATCTCTATGGAAGAAAAAAAAGGAATCTTGTATATCGTCGCCACTCCTATCGGTAACCTGGGAGATATGACGCTGCGCGCCCTCGAGACTTTGAAGGCAGTAGACGTGGTGCTTTCGGAAGACACCCGGGTGACGGGTAATTTGCTCCGTCATTTCGAGATCAAGAAGCCACTCATTTCGTTTCATGAACACACGGAAAACGACAAAGCCATGAAGCTCGTGGAGCGTATGAAAGCGGGGGAAAATATGGCACTGGTCACCGATGCCGGTACGCCAGGCATTTCTGATCCGGGCAATGTGCTGGTAGCGCTGGCTGCCGAAAAAGGAGTGAGAATCATCCCCATTCCTGGTGCTTCGGCACTCGGGGCCATAGTCAGTGTGGCCGGTATCGATATGCGGGAATTTGTGTTCAAAGGTTTTCCACCGCACAAGAAGGGTCGGCAGACGTTTTTTCAGAGCGTTGCCGAAAGTACGATACCGGTGATATATTATGAGTCACCGCACCGAGTGGTGAAAAATTTGGAGCTGCTTTTGGAGCTGGCCCCAGAGAAACACCTGGTGTTGGGGCGAGAGCTCACCAAAATATTTGAAGAAGTGGTGCGTGGCAGTGTCAGCGAAGTGAAAGCATATCTGGAAAGTAAAGTGGGAAAAATGAAAGGGGAGTTTACGATGATAGTGTATAGTGGTACAAAAGAAATGGCGCCAACAAAGGAGACCAATAAAAAAGCTCGCCATGCGTTGCATGCGAGCTGAGGCAGCGGCGCGGAGCTACTCCTTTTGGGTAGGGGTCCCTGTTACATAATCAATCATCCTTTGAATCTGGTGCAGTCCTTCCCATGTGTATACCGCAAGGGAGATGATGATGACCAAAAGGATCCCAGGATTATCAGGCCCGCTCCTTGTCGTATCCTGCATAGAGGATCTCCTAAAAAAAACTAAAAAAAACAGCGCGATACTCGATGTGTTGAAGGATACATGATAATTAGTGTTTTGTGAATCCTGAACATTTTCGAACTTGGAATAAAATAGCGTATAGTATAATAGAAGAAGCCTTAAAAATGTTGAGAGCCCGACACACAGTGTGCATCGGGCTCGGGGTTGTAGGGGGGCTATTTGCTGCTGATGTAGCAGCTGCTGACGCCTGCCGTGCAGAGCTCACGCTCTGCCAGGTACAGGCTGGCGGCGGCCATGGCGATTGCCACCAGGGCGGCTCGCCGAATGAGCCGTTCAAACCAATTCAATTTCCGCATGGATGTCTCCTTGTGTTGCGGTTGTTGGGACAAAACAGCACGATGTACTGTTCTTGCTATTATACACCATAAAAGAGATTTTGTCAATACCACTGTACTATTAATATCTTGGATAAGCCATTTTTTAACATATAGCTATGCAGCTGTATCTGGCCGTGAAGGGCCTCGTGCGTAACAAGGAGGGTAAGATTTTGGTGGTGCAAAGAAGTGTTGGCGATGACCACAAACCAGGGGTCTGGGAGACCCCGGGCGGTGGTGTGGATCAGGAAGAGGCTCCCCAGAAAGCCCTAGAGCGAGAAATCAAGGAAGAAACCGGATTGGACGTTATCGTTGGCGACTCCATCAACATTTTTACTTTTCGCAAGGACACCGGTGAGTTCAAAGTGGGCATCACCTTCTTGTGCGATTTGCCCGAGGGTACCGATGAAACATCCGTTGTTCTTTCTCCGGAACACAGTGAGTACCGCTGGGTGGCAGCCGCCGATTTTCAGGACTTGCCATCTATCCCCTCGCTCTATCAAGAAATCGCGGAATATGCTAAAAAGTATGAGGCTCCCGCGAAAGAATAACGAGCATTACTCCTATCAGATATGACCACGACTAAGAAACCATTTTTTATCACAACGCCGATCTACTATGTGAACGGCAGCCCGCACCTGGGTCATGCCTATACCACTGTGGCCGCGGATTGTTTGGCACGCTTCAAACGCTTGGCGGGCGAAGAAGTATTTTTTTCTACCGGGACCGATGAGCACGGGGCCAAGATAGCCAAGAAGGCCGAAGAGGAACACAAAGAGCCCCAGGCCTTTGTCGATGAAGTGGCTGCGGAGTTTCAGGCACTGTGGCAGGAACTCAACATCAGCCACACGAAATTCATCCGCACTACGGATCCGGCCCACAAGCGGGCGGTGCAGAGGGTGCTCCAGGATCTCTACGATCGCGGCATCATCTATCAGGGATTTTATGAAGGGCTGTACTGTACCGGTTGCGAGCAGTTCCAAACAGTCGATGATCTCGTCGATGGTAAATGCCCGGACCACAACCGCGTGCCAGAACACATGAAAGAGGCTACCTACCTCATGAAGATGACGGTGTTGCAGCAAGGGCTGATACAGCGTATCAAGACCGACGCACTCCAGGTGACGCCGGAAAAATATAAAAAAGAGATACTGTCGTTTTTGCAGGGGGAAGTGCTTCAGGATATTTCTATTTCACGTCAGAACGTGAAGTGGGGGATTCCGCTGCCATTTGATGCAACTCATACCACCTACGTGTGGGTGGACGCTTTTTTGAACTACCTGACGGTCTTGGGCTGGGATGGTAACAAGGAGACGGTACCGGCACCATGGCCAGCGGACGTACAGTTTATCGGTAAGGACATTCTGCGAGTGCACGCCACAATTTGGCCAGCCATCCTGATACATCTGGGTATTCCTACCCAGAAAGTGCTCTTTACTCATGGTCATATTTTGTCTGGTGGCAAGAAGATGAGTAAGACACTGGGCAACGTCATCGCCCTCAGTGACATGACCGCACGCTTCGGGGTGGATGGGACACGCTACCTTCTTATGAGTGCCGGGACCTTTGGTGAAGACGTGGACCTGACCATGGAGCGTATGACGGAAAAGTACAACGCTGATCTGGCTAATGGTCTGGGTAATTTGGTCAGTCGTGTGATAAAGCTTGCTTCTCACCTAGAAAACTGGCCTGATTTTAAACAGACTGAAAAAGAATTTGTATCAAATGTAGCACTAGGAACGAGGGTGTTTTATAATGCTGCTTTTGAGGACTATAACTTCAGTTCTGCCTTGATGTCTGTTTGGCAGAACATAAATAGAGCAAAAGTTGGTATGACGGGCGACAAAGAGGAAGATATTGACGCTGCTAACAAAAAAGTTGATAAGGAAAAACCCTGGGAGTTGATAAAAAATGATCCAGAGAAGTTTCGGAAAGTAATGGCAGAACTACTGGAAAGGCTATATGTAATCTCTCGCTTACTTGATCCTTTTATGCCTAATACGGCAACTGAAATAAGGACAGCCCTGAAAGAAAAAAAAATAGAGCCGTTGTTTCAAAGGATCAAATAAAGAAAAAAGCGGCCGGAGTTTCGGTCGCTTGGGTCGAAGGGGGGCTGTTAGCCAAAGACAGAGATGGTTCCCTGCCCGCCAGTCCCGATGATCATCAGCGCAAACAGGATGATGGCAATCCAGAGAATGGGATTCTGCAGATGGCGTTTTCTCACGGGAAGTTCTCCTTGGTTGTGGGATCCTAGTGGCGACACCGAAAAAGAATCGCTGCCACTATGACCACAGTCGAAACTATGATCGATAGAATCAGAGGATCCAGCATGATGACCTCCGGTTGGTTGCAGGTGCCGCCACTCTAACAGGAAGCGGGGTTTCTGGCAAGGAGGTTTTTGTAAGATTTCTTCTAATAATTTGAGCGATTGACGCAAACCCACCTCAACGCTACGCGTAGCATTGCGGGCGGGAGTCACCCTATGCAAGACATTCACACCCACTTGTATTGGAAGAGTTATGACGCGGATCGAGACGCGGTGGTGGCGCGTGCCCGAGCAGCCGGGGTACGGGAGATGCTGGTGATTGGTTGCACGGTTGATGAGAGTCGGCAGGCCATCGCTATAGCGGAGGCCTACACAGATATGTATGCGACAGTGGGGATACACCCCCACGAGATGAACCATCTCGTGGAAAGCGCAAATACCAAAGCGCAAATACCAAACAAAGCCCAAAGTCCAAAAGATCAAATAAACGAATGGGTGGAGGCGCTTCGGCAACTGACAAAAAATAAAAAGGTGGTGGCAATCGGGGAATGTGGACTAGACTACTACAGTCATGATACAGAAAAAATAATCACTGATGAGCAGAAAGCATGGCAGAAAGCAGGGTTTTTGGCCCAGATTGCTTTGGCGCAAGAATTAGAGCTCCCGCTTGTCGTTCATTGTCGTGCTGATCACGGCAAGTCCGATGCCTATGAGGATATGTATGAAATATTGAAAAGTCTTAACCCTAAACCCTCTACCCTAAACGTTGTTTTGCATTGTTATATGGGCGATACCGAAGTGACACAAAAGTTTCTTACTCTTCCCAATACCTATTTTTCTTTCACGGGCAACATCACCTATCCGGTCAAGAAGACTTTTGTGGGAACCAGAAATGATTTGACTGAGACGGTGAAACTGATCCCGCTCGAACGGATTTTTGTTGAAACAGATTGTCCGTTTCTTACCCCGCAGTCTCATCGAGGAGAGCGTAACGAGCCGAGTTTTGTCGTCGAGACAGCTCGGTGTGTGGCGCGCCTTCATGGTACAGATGTTCCCGAAGTGGAGCAAGCAACTGCTATGAATTTTCAGACAGTTTTTACTCATGTGTTACGATAACTGTATGACAGAAAAACCACCAACACCATCGGAGAAGCCAGTCGAAACTATGACGCTAGCAGAACTTGATGCCAAAATACAAGAGTTAACTTTAGCATATGAGCGTATCATAGTGAGTGATCATGGGACGGCACAATTGACAGCTGTTATGGCTAGGACAATCAATGACCGAGCCGAGTATGAGATGCGGCTACAAAAGCTGCTGAGCGAAGGGAAAGAGGAGTAAAAAAAGTATATTTTTCCTCTGTTAAGCCTTTATATTTTATTACCAAACGAAGTGAGTGAAGCGAAAGCTTGCTTTCGTTTCCGAACGCAGTGCCGGTAAAATCAGGTGAAATACCCCGCGGCTTGCCCTGGGGTTAATACCTGTTATTTTTAGGAAGAAAAGTGTATAATAATGGACAGAAAGAGTACGCTGTAAACATAATTTTTTAAATGTACCAGTATGGATTTTGAAAATGTGAAAGCTTCTGAGGAGGCCAAAGTGCATCGGGATAATATGCATGCTGAAGCTGATTGGACAAGGAATATAACAGAGGCGGCGGCTGGAGAAAAAAGTACAGAACAGGCAGCTGAGAAAGAAAAGGAACAACCTCTGAGTGCGGAGCAACTCGATGCCAAAAAGGTGGCACGAATGGAAGCTCTGTCGGAGATTGCTGATCTTGCAACGGCAAAAGATGCTATTCTTGCTGATAAAGTGCGCAGGGGATTAGAAATAACAATGTTGACAAGAATGCTTGAGACTCCTGGGGCTCCTGAGGGAGATGCTAAGGCAAGGACTGATTTAGGGGCTGCTCAAAAGGCTGTAGCCGAATTAGCAGGTCAGCTGATAGAAAAAAACGCTCAACTTGATAAGGCAGAAAATGGTTTCAAGGTTCGTTTTCCTGACGCCAAGCCAACTGATCTTCACTAAAAAGATTTCCCTTACTTATTTTTGAACATATATGTCAGGATTTGAAGCAATCAATGGAGATAACCCTAAGCCAGGGACCTTTGCCGAAGAGGCGGCAGCGAGGCGGCAGCAACAGGCTGTTGCCAAACGTGCGGAGTCGGAGAGAGGTGATATGCGTAAAGCAGAAGGGCTATGGCGTGCAGGAGTAGCTGGGGAAGAAAAGTACGAGGTAGATTTGGATAAGCTCGCAAAGAGTCGTTTCCGTGGGGCTACGTTCGTTTCTGAAGAAATTAGGGCGCCGCAGAGTACTGAAACGCCGAGTAGGCTTAATGAACAGGCTTTAGCAAGCATGCATGTTCAGGCTGATATAATTGCATTACAGAAATTTGTTCAAATGGCTACGCCTGAATTGCCCTTGAGACAGGAGCGCATCAACGCTCTTAATAAAGTGATAAAAACATTGGGGGATGATGACCGCATTCTTCCAAAAATGACGGCAGAGCTGGAAAAACACAAAGCTTTTGTGAAAGGGTTTTGGGAAAAGAAGGGTCGATTAGAGCGCATGGAAGATGGGTTTGACATCGACTTTCCAAAGCTTCGGCACTAGTTTTTTTGGTGGTTTGACGGTTCACCATTTCATTGGTACAATAGGGGCGTTTTAGAGCGTCTTTTTTGTTTGATTTTTGACCGGACATGGAAATATCGATTGCTGCGGAAAAACTGTTCAGTATCGGGGCTTTGCCGATCACCAATGCTTTTTTGATTGGGCTCGTCGTGAGCGCGCTCCTTATTTTTTTCATCACACGTGTCACCAAGCGGCCGTCTCTCGTGCCACACGGCCTGCAAAACGTAATCGAGATCATTTTCGAAGCGCTGCTTAATCTGGTGGAGAGTGTCACTCAGGATAAGAAACAAGCTCGGCAATTCTTCCCTCTTATTGCCACCATCTTTCTCTTTGTGCTCACAGCCAACTGGGTGGGGCTCCTGCCGGGGCTCGGTACCGTAGGATTGTCTCATGTGAACGAGGCCGGGCATGCCACTATCATTCCCTTTCTCCGTAGTACTTCGGCCGATCTCAACTTCACTCTGGCTCTGTCGCTTATCACCGTCATCACGGTACAATTCACTGGAATCGCGGCGCTCGGTATTCTGAAGTATGGCCAGAAGTTTTTCATCAGCCCCTTTCATAAGCCCTACGGTATCGGAACAGCAGTGGGCATCCTGGAACTGGTCAGTGAGCTTGGTAAGATTATTTCCTTCACTTTTCGTCTCTTTGGTAACGTTTTCGCTGGCGAGGTGTTGCTCACCGTCATGCTCCATCTGGTGCCCTATTTTTTGCCGCTACCGTTCATGTTTCTGGAGGTGTTTGTCGGGTTCATTCAGGCGGTGGTGTTTGCTATGCTGACCTTGGTCTTCCTCAAGATGGCGACCTTGGCACCAGAACACTAGTTTTTTAACAGCACGGTATTCAAATCACAAAAGCCAAACAAAGCCCAGTTATCAAAGTATAAAGTAAAGAAAGCTGAGGTTTTAGAGAATGAGTTTTGTCTGGTCTTTGTGTTCTGGGTTTTGTGTTTTAGCAGTGTTGGACAAAAATGAAAAATGGCTGTATGATGGTCAAATTGCTCAATTAACATGTAATTATTTAGTATAAAGCTATGGACATCGAAGCAGCAAAATTCATCGGAGCCGCCCTTGCTATGGGTCTGGGAGCTATTGGTCCTGGTATTGGGCTCGGTATTTTGGCCTCTAAGGCTTTGGAAGCCATCGGTCGTAATCCGGAAGCGCAGGCTAAAGTGCAAACCACGATGATTCTGGCTATTGCCGTGACGGAAGCGGTGGCAATTTACGCCTTGGTTATCGCCTTGATGATTCTCTTCGCCTAGTTTTCTTAAAGGTACACGCATGGAGGTTTTAGCAAAACTTGGTATCGACGGGAAACTCCTTCTGGCGCAGGCAGTAAATTTCGCGGTGCTCTTTTGGGTGCTGCGTCGTTTTGCTTACAAGCCGATGCTTGATTTTCTGGAGAAACGTACGGTGCGCATCGAACAGGGACTGAAGGATGCCGAAGCTGCTAAGGAAAAGCTCGGTGCCATGGAAGTGAAGGAGAAAGCGGTACTGGTCGATGCTCGTAAAGAAGCCCAGGCAATCATTGCTCTGGCGGAAGCTTCGGCCAAGAAACGTGATGTCGAGCGTGGAGCGGAGACGGAAGCCAAGATGAAACGACTTTTGGCCGATGCACAAGTCAAGATCACCGAAGAGCACAATAAAGCCCTGACTCAGGCGAAAGCTGAAATCGGGGAATTGGTGGTGCTTTCCGTAGAAAAAATCTTGCGTGAGAAGATCGACGTGGCCAAAGACAAAGAATTGATTGAAAAATATTTACCATAATGCGTCTCTCTATACGACAATACGCGGTTGCTTTGCTGGACCTCGAAAAAGAAGTTGGGACTGGGAAGGCCAAGGAAGCCGGGAAGAAATTTGTGGTGTGGATCAATCGTCGAGGGGAAGGGAAAAAGCTGGGGAAGATTGTGGCGGTAGCGGAACAGAGTGTCCGTGAATGTTCGGGAGTAGTCGGGGTGACTATTACCACAGCTCACCAAGCCGATGGGGCGACGCAGCAGACTCT
>JAUYFO010000051.1 GCA_030690925.1 Candidatus Moraniibacteriota bacterium | reverse complement strand
TCATCACGCCTACGGTGTCAAAATATATCATTCAAACGGAGGAGCTACGGTGTCTAAGATAAATCATTTGACACGTCCCGCACCTTTTCCAAGAAGAGCCTGCACCCGTAGGGAATTAAGAAGGGTGGCCGCCTACTGGTTCACACGAGTAATAAAGATGTGGGATCATTTCCCGAAACGTCGCCCCCGCCCAACATAGTCTTCCAGTGCCGATCGAAGCGCTGCTTCATCGAAATCAGGGTACAATTTTTCCGAGAAAAAAAGCTGGGTATTCGCCATATCCCACATCATAAAGCCAGCCGACAGGTGGGGCTCGCCACCAGTCCGGATAAGCAGGTCCACCGGAGGCAAATCCTTGGTCATGAGATTGGCTTTGATCATCTCATTCGTTACCCTCTCTCCGGTAGGCAGACTCCTGGCTACTTGCTCAAAGGCCAGGCGCATCTCATCATCCCCACTGTAGGCCAGAAAAAAATTGAGAAAGTACTGATCATACGTCTTGGTTGCCTTTAGACATTCACGCAAAACACTCTTAAGCGATTCTGGAAACTGCTCCTCCCAATGACCAATAAAACGAATTTTTGCCCGATCTTTATGGATGTCACCGTTCTCCAGTAATTTCTTGAAATAGATTTCGTAAATACGTAGGAGCGCCTTGCTCTCCAGCGCCGGACGCTTGGTGAGGTTTTCCAATGACGACCCCCAGAAAGAAATCTCGCGCACCCCCAATCGGCGCGCCTCGCGGATAAGCCGCTCCGTGTTCTCAGCCCCCGCCTCATGGCCCTGCCAAGGCTCCAGTCTTCGCTTCGTGGCCCAGCGACGGTTGCCATCTGGGATAATCACCAGATGGCGAGGTAGATCACTTTGTTTTGGGTCGATTGCAGTCATGTGTTTAGTATTCACGCTTGATCATATATTCGGCTACTCCCTCAAGAAAATCGTAGGCTTGTGGTGTCACCATCGTCTTAAGTTTGGAGAGCGCCTGTTTGCCAGTAGCAATGTATTCTTCTGCCAACGTTTTGACCTGTTCCAAAGAGCCGGTCTTCTGTATCATCGCACAGAACTCTTCTTGTTCTGCTTCCGTCAGTGCTGTTCCGCGGGCCAAGATTGCTTTCAGGCGTTTCTGCTCTGCTTTTGTGCCATTTTTCAGCGCTCGCGCCACCAAAAGCGTTATCTTGCCCTCCTTGATATCAGACCCTACCGGCTTGCCAGTACGCAGCGTGGAGCCAAATATCCCCAAGATATCATCCTGAATCTGAAAGGCGATGCCAAGCGGTAGAGCATAAGCTGAAAGACTACTCAAAAGCTCTGGGCTGCCCCCTGCCAGCAGAGCCCCCAAATGGAGCGGCCCTTCTACGGTGTACTTGGCCGTTTTATTCTTGTACATAGTCAGAATCTCCGCTTCGCTCGCCTCACCCTTGTACTCCATGTAAACATCCCGCGCTTGGCCAACGACAGTAAAGGTTACGATATTCTGCAGGCATGAGAGCGCCTGAAGCACTCGTTCCTTTGGAAAATCCGAGCGGAAAATGATGCCGTTGCCCAATGCATAGAGCATATCACCCATAATAAGTGCGATCGAGTTTCCGAAGTGTTCACAATCCTGTTCCGGAAAGAAACGCCGACCAAAGCCAGCATAGCGCTTATGAAGCGTCGGCACTCCATGGCGCATGTCATCTCGATCAATGATATCGTCATGAACCAACAAAAAGGCATGGATAAGCTCCACGCTCATAGAAGCACGCAGGATTTTCTCCTCTTCTGTTCCTCCGGCTCCCAAGTAGCCGTAGTACATGAAAGCCGCCCGCAAACGCTTGCCTCCGGAAAGAACAATCGTCTCGGTGTGCCCCAAGGCTTCTGCTACCAGACCATCCTCCCTGATGACTCCTTCCAGGACAGAGGTAAAATAGTCATGGATCAATGGGTCCAATCGTCCTTTGAAGTTTTTCAATTCTTGTTCAATCTGCATAGGCAGAGGGGTGAAGGAAACAAAAAAATCTTACAATATGCCTGGGAGTGTAGCAAGAAAACGCAGCCAAGACAAGCCTGCCTGCTACGCACAGCACGTTGCAGACGGGACCAAACTAGAATTGCAGAAACTTCACATAACGCTGGTACAACTCGGCGGTCGCCCGTAAGTCCCGGGCGTTGTAACGAGCAATATCATCACTCTTACCACTCTCATAGAGAGCCTTCACATCGTCTCCGTCCACACCCTGAGCCTTGGGACTTTCAATCCCGAAGAGGCGACACCACAGATGCAGGCTTCCCTTCTTACGCATGGCTCCATAAAACGTCAGCTGATCCAATAAATCGACATGGCGAGCGTTGGAGGGATGATAATTCAGATAGCGATTGCCCAAAAGATTTTTGCTTGGTCGAATTCCGTGCACCGCCGACCGCACCATGAGGAATGGTACATCGAACGCACGTCCGTTGAAGGTCACAAACGTATCGTATTTCTCCACCACGTCCCAAAACTTCTGGAGCGTGTCTTGTTCCGTCATCACCTCAAATTTGCAGTCCCCTTCCTCAAAACTTTTTTCCTGGCCATCTTTGGAGGCCTGAAAATACACCGCACTTTTCTCCCGCTCAACATCCCGGATGCCAATGGCCACAATTTGCCCGGTCAGTGGTGAAAAGCCCATTCCCGCCTTGAGATCAGCCAAAGCTGCGGTATAATCTTCCCCACTTTCAGATTCCCGCTTAATCCAGCGCGTCAAAACATCCTGACTGGTTTGATCCAGGGTATCGAAGTCCTCTCCGACGGTTTCAATGTCAAATACCAGCGTAGCCATAATGACAGTCAGCTATAATCAATTAACAGAGAGCTTCTCTCATTATTTTAGCATGAAAAAGCAGGGTTTCTGTCTTCTATTTATCCCCTTGACGTTCAGTCACGAAAAGACCTATAGTGCTCTCGAGTTCAACCAACAAGGATGTTACCATGGCTCGTTACCAATTATCCCTAGACACCAGGTCCATAGCCGCTGGGTTGACCAATGCGCGACGAAAGAGCATCAAGAAAATTATCGGGAGTCACCAACACGCTATCGACGCCAACGAACGGGCGCTGGCCGATCAACAAACAGCGACAGCAGCACGGACAGCCGCTGTACAGCAACGGCAAACTGAAATCTTTGCCCGGGCAAAGCGTGGATTATCCTCTCTCATCACCATGAGTAAGGAACCCATGGTCATTCAGATGATTGACCGTGCACTCACTCTCAGGCGCGGCAACTTTATTTTTTACGAAGCTCGGCGTCCCAGCGGCGAGGCTTGGGATAGGGGGCCGAAACACGGCTCAGGAGATCGCATAGCAAAAATAGAGTTCGCGCTTGATGCGATTATTTTCCAGGCTGGTTCAGCTGCCATACCAAGCGACAACATAGTGATCAAATTGAGCCATGATGCTTCTACCACTGAGCAGGAGACTCTCCTTGGCCGACTTGTTGCCTCGGTACATTCTGGCACCAACGGTCGTCGAGCCCTCAACCAGGAACAGCGTGTGGATGAATGGAATCCCGAGGAACTCCTCGCTCATGTCTTGGCTGAATGTGCCGAACGAAAACATCGCGAACACTACCTCGGGATTGCTCTTGAAAACTTCAGAATCGGCGACTGAGAAAACTCTCAGCACAGCGCCACTCACCTCCGCATTAAACCGGAGGCTTTTTTTATACAAACATGAGTAGCCACAAGGGGAGTTGGTCACGAATATTTTTCCTGACGGAAAAATTTCTCGACCCCGCCTCACGGTCCTCGCCTTGCCCCGCCAGCTGGCGGAGCAAACTCGTACATCGTTCCGGCTTCCGACATCCCACGTACGCCAAGCAGTTGGCGTACTTTGTGTCTTCAACTTCGTTGTAGCCCCAAGGGGAGTCGGACCCCTCTTTTCAGGATGAGAACCTGATGTCCTAGCCGATAGACGATGGGGCCAGGTAAATTTCAAAATCCAAATGACAAATATCAAATGATTTCTCAGCAGGGGCGGTAGGAATCGAACCTACGCTAGAACTTTTGGAGAGTCCTGTACTACCACTATACGACGCCCCCAACAACACCTCGTTTAGCTTAGCAAAAACAGACCCTTTTGGGAATCTGTTATTACCAAAATCCGCCAACTGACGGAGAGAACTATTTGCTCTCGGTATGGGGGGTGTTTTTCTTGCAGAAGCGACAGTACTTGGAAAGCGCCAGCTTCTCCTTCACCTTTTTCTTGTTGCGCTTGGTGTAGTGTGTAATCCGGCTACAAGCACTACACTTCAATTTCGCCATGTTGTCCTTGATCTTGCCCATACCGGTACCCTTTACGTCAGAATGAATTTATAGCCTTTCTACTCTACGGGAAAACACTCTTTTCGTCAATACTGAGCCGTTGATCGGGATTGAACCGATGACCTCGTCCTTCACTTCTACCTCTTCTTCTTGTTACCACATTATACAAGAGGGTTAGACTGTATCTTCAGCATACCGCACAAGCGGGTTAGCTGCCCTTGTCAGTCGTTCGAGCGCCCAATGAAGTAATATAGGGCGCTACGGTCTTGATCCTGTCGGATTATTAACCGTAATTCGGGTTTCAGAAAAGGATTTCTCCTCTTCCGGGCAAGAGTCTTTGTGACTCACCAAGGACGTGCTCTACCAACTGAGCTACAACGGCTTATCTTTCTGCTTAAGAACTTTTTTCCAAACACCTGTCTCCAACAATTTAACGAGGATGTCTCGTAATTTTCTATTATGGAAATAAACAGTAACCACACCATATTTCGTCTTGTTCCTGTATGTACCGAGAGAACGATATGGGGTGATAGTTACCTTGTAAAATTGGGACTTCTCTATTGTAAGGGTTTTTGACCAAAAGTCCAGGCCTTGCGCTTCTGACATATCAGAGAATATCTGTAGTCCGAATCTTAACTGACTTCGCTTCAATCCAAATATTTTCTCCAAAAACACGATAAAGGTTTCAATAAGGGCTGGGTCAGTATTTCCCAAGCGCACCGATGTTTTATTAGCTTTCGTCCCTTCTCCCCAATATAGCCCTATTCCCAAACCAAAAAGTATCGCTCTCTCAAAAGAATCTGGCTTTTTGAAAAGAAACGGGTCGCCATTAGGATTATTTTTTAAGTAGACGGCGTCAGAAATTGAGCGAGTTTTAATTTTGTACTTCCTAATCCAATACTGCACTCCACTTACAGAACAACACAAAGCATTCGCAATTTCTTGCATTGATTTCCCTTCGTTGGAATACAATTGTTCTAGTTTTTTCTTTGTTATCATACTTCCATCATACCACAATTTAGTTAACTTAGTCCATATTAGTACACTGGTATACTTTTTTTTAGAAAATGATGGGGAATTATGGGTAGGGAGGGATTCCCACGCGCTCCGACGCGGGGCCTGGGCGCTACACACAGAAGGCTGCGCTCGCTCGCCTTCTACTCACGCCCTTCTCATCCCTCCTTACCAGAACAAACTAAAAACTCGTACCGTAAAGGCACGAGTTTCTAGTTTCATATTGTGGGTAGGGAGGGATTCGAACCCCCGAAGCCCGAAGGCGGCGGATTTACAGTCCGCAGTAATTGACCACTCTACCACCTACCCAGTATTTTCTAGAATACCTAATGATTCCAAAAGAATCAAGGATGTCAACCCATTATGACCTTAAGCTACCCATCTGACTTGAACCCTTGTTACATTTACTTATTTACGCTATGATGGTTTTATTCGCCGAGATAGCTCAATTGGCAGAGCAAGTGATTTGTAATCACTAGGTTCCGAGTTCGACCCTCGGTCTCGGCTCTATGAAAGATAAGACCTTCTACACTTCAGTCGCCTATCGTGAAAAACAAAGCGCGCAAACGAAGCGCCACTGGCAGGCTGGTCATATGGACTTTCTCAAGCAAAGAATCGTCCGAACCTGTACTCGTGCCGTCTGCCAAAAGAGCTTTACAGTTGTTCCCTCCGATCCGAAAAAGTATTGCTCACAGCACTGCGCTGCCATACAACGGAATCTCGGAAGAAAACATGATGCGGCTACGCGTGCCAAAATCACTCAAGCCCTAACAGGGAAAAAATATCCTCATCGTCCTCGAACCCCTCTCAAAAAGGCTTCCTGTTCAAATGCAAGCTGTCAAAAAGAATTTCTCGTAAAATATTGGCGGCCAGCTAACCATCCGGTCAAATATTGCGGTAGAGCATGCGCCATCCAAGATATCGGCAGTAGGCCAACCTCTCCGCGTGCTTCGCGAGGCAAAGCCGGCATTCGACCAGACATCAGCCCTACTCTCTATTTTTTCAGTCGCTGGGAAGCAAATTATGCCCGCGTACTGAATTTTCTTGGAAAGAAATGGATTCATCAACCAAGAACGTTCCAGCTTCAGTCACAGAAGTATACTCCCGATTTTTATCTTCCAGATGAGGATGCCTACATCGAAATAAAAAATTTCTTCTCGGAATACTCGTTGAATCGGGACAGACAATTCCGGGAAATATATCCGGATTTGAAACTCATCGTTATCTCAAAAAAAGAGTACTCAGTCTTGGAAGAACAGTACGCCAAGAAAATCAAAGAGTGGGAATATAAACACAGTAAAGTGGTCTCGCCTGTCATTACTCACCCGCTCTAGTCAAGAGTTTTTCCAAACGGCGAATTTTAATTTTCACCATACGATGAATTGGGGAGAGCTTCAGTACCTGGCGATAACATTCCTTGGCATCCTTGATGTTTTCCATCTCCAGGTAATAATCCCCCAGCGCCTCATAGGCCGTGAAGTCCTTGGGGTCACGAGCAATTCGAGCAATGAGAGCCTCTTCGCGGATGACGCTCGGCCGTGGCGGGCGCTTCTTTTTTTCTGGGTGAGTGGCCACATCACTTACCATAGGGCGCGGTATCTTTTCTGGTTTTTCCTCTGGAAGAGAAAACTGCCGTGGGACATGCTTTGCTTGACGCACAATTGGGGTGGCCAGAAGCGTTTCTGGTACTCGCATCACCACCGATTTTTGTTCCTGATCACCAGCGACATCGTAAGCTAAAGCGGCTTGCTCTCGATCATCATGGCTGCGGTCCTTTTTCTCTTCTTGCCGAACGTTGGCCGAAATATGTACCCTGAGGCGGCGAGCTTTTACTGACTGGGTGAATTCGTGGAGCGTATTGTGTAACCGAAGTGAAGTCACCTTGAAACGCTGCCCGAATTTCTCCAGCATCTTGAGAAAGAATTCCTTGGTCCGAGGAAAAGCAATGTGAGCCGCTGACTCCTCGCTGGCCAATACTTTTTGCGCGATAACAGGATCAGTCCCCTTGCGTGATAAATACCACACTAAAAAAGAGAGGCTGACGACAACGATAATCGGTGGAACAACAAGATACCACATGGCTATACTGCAAATTTCGCTGATTTAGGTTTCATGTTTGTCGCCTCATCTGCTCACTCTGCGGAAACCTACAATTCATAACGCACGAAACTCCCTATCTGAATATTTTCCCCCATCTTATGAATCTTCTCCACCAATAGTTCACCGACGGTCTTGGTCGGATCTTTGACAAAAGGTTGCGTAAGCAACGCCATATCCTGACAGAATTTTTCTTCCTTTCCCAACAGAATCTTCTCAATCAATCTAGCTGGTTTCCCCTCTTGTGCCAACTGGGCTCGCCAGATTTCCTGCTCCTTGGCGACCACCTCTAAAGAAACATCTTCTGGTTTCACATACTGTGGCGCAGAGGCTGCTATATGAAGAGCGATATCCCGGCCAAAAGCCTGAAATTCCTCGTTACGTGCCACGAAATCGGTCTCACAGTACAACTTGACCAAGACACCGATACGCCCATTGGAATGAACATAGGAAACGACTGTTCCTTCATGCGTTGCTCGATCGCTCTTTTTCATGGCCTTATCCTGACCACGCTTACGCAGAATTTCAATCGCCTTAGCTTCGTCAAAATTGGCTTCATCCAAAGCCTTTTTCACATCTACGATACCGGCGCCCGTCTTCTCACGGAGAGCCTTCACCTGCTCCATTTGACCCATAACTGTCAGCTCCTTAGCTTATTAGTTTTTAGTTTCCTTACCTGTCCCGTTTTCCAAAGAGGCATCGATAGACTGCTCTGTAAAACTAGGCTTTTACCACTACCGCCGGCTGCTCTTTGACTTCTTTAGCAGCAGCCTTGGCAGCAAGTACCGCCTGGCCGAGATAGCCGAATAACAATCGCAATGACGACAAAGCGTCGTCATTGGCAGGAATCGGGTAGTCTACAGCCGAAGGATCGGTATTGGTGTCCACGATACCCACCACAGGAACACCCATCTTACTAGCCTCATGGAGTACCAGGCCCGCTTCCTTGGTATCAGCAATCACGATGGCAGCTGGAAAATCTTCCATTCCCTTGATACCACCAACCTTTTTCTCGAGACGCGCTACCTCTTCCATTTTCTTCGCCTGTTCAAACTTGGTATACTTTTTGAATTCTCCCGAAGCAAAGCGTGCCTCCAGGTCCACCAAGTGCCGAGCACGGCCACGGATGGCAGCGAAGTTGGTCAGTGTCCCGCCGAGCCAACGATCAACCATGTAGTACTGTCCGACATGTTGGGCCAACGACTGTACCGTATCATGTGTCTGCTTCTTCATACCCACGAACAGGATTGGCTTACCACTCTTCACCACCTGAGAGAGAAACTTGGCTGCCTGTTCAAGCTTTTCGGATGTCTTCTGCAAATTGAGGATGTTAATATTCTTGCGAGTCGTATAGATATACTCATCCATCTTGGGATGACGCCGCGACTTCAGGTGACCAAAATGTACCCCTGCCTTGAGCAGGCCTTCGAGACTAACATCAAACGCCTTAGAATCCGCCATAGAGAAATAATTCTCCTTCGGGGTATCCTTCTTCAACCCTTCCTGCTCTGCTCCCGCCTCTACTATAGCTTCGGCCATATGCTTTTTCCTTTATAAAATTACGCCCCCGCAGGAGCCACCTACTTTTGCCTTTTATGAGCCTCATGAGCACTGTATCCACAGGCCAGGAAGAGACTCGGCAGCAAAGTATGTCTGATTTTCCGCTTTGAACAGCGGGTTCCGTAAGCGGCGAAATACAGCCCGTAGTGTACCAGAGGGCCACCCTTTTGACAAGAGGGGCCCCTTTCCCTCATTTTCACCTTTTCTGTGGATGGACTTGCCAAGCCGCTCACGAGCGACGTGACCGTGTCAAATGATTTATC
>JAUYFO010000029.1 GCA_030690925.1 Candidatus Moraniibacteriota bacterium | reverse complement strand
AAAACATCAATCTGCTGTGGTAAGAGACTCTTGAAGGAGTTCATGAGCATTTTCAACTCTTTGGACTCCTGGGTTTCCGGAATGATAACTTTTTCTTTGGCTTCCGAAGGGCGCTTTTCTTTGAAGATATCTTCTTTGATGACCCGACCGTCTTTCATGTGAATGACGCGGTCGGCATAGACCAGGTGTTCTGGGTTATGAGTCACCATGATGACGGTTTTCTTGTCGACAGTGTTGAGCTCTTTCAAAATTTTCAGAACGTTTTCGGCGCTTTCGCTATCAAGGTTACCGACCGGTTCGTCAGCCAGGATAATTTCTGGGTTATTGACCAGTGAGCGGGCGATGGCCACGCGCTGTTTCTGTCCACCTGAGAGCTGGTTGGGAAATTTGTCAGCCTGTTCCACAATCCCGAAGCGGCGCAAGAGTGAGATACCAGCCACCTTACGCTCTCTCGGGGCTTCACCTCGAAACACCTTGGGCAAACAGACATTATCGAGGATCGTCAGTGATGAGAGGAGGTAAAACGCCTGAAAAACCATCCCGATTTTTGTTTGGTGCAATTCTAATTCCTCCTTGCGCGTCATTTTGGCAATAGAAATTCCTTGAATCAAGACGTCGCCATAAGTTGGGGATTGCAGGCCAGAGATAGAATAAAGCAGAGTGGACTTACCACAGCCAGAGGGCCCGTAAATGATCACATACTCCTCGGGATAAATAGAGAGGTTTGTCTCTTCAAGAGCCCGTGTTTCATTGGCCTTACCCTGGTTGTAGATGACGCGTAGTTTGTCGACGATGATGATCGGTTCACTCATGTTTTTGTTTGAACAATGTCTCTAGCATAGCATATTTTGGCTCTCCCTTGTAAGGATTAAATGATTCTGAACCGAGAATCTTTCCAGGGGCGCTGAAAAGCCAGTGCGGGCACGGTTTCCACCAAAGGTGGAAGAGCGCGGCTTTTCACAGAGCGAGTTTCCTTGCAGGGGGAACGAGAGTCTCCTGAGAAGGTTGCTCGGGAGGAAGCTTACAAGGCAGCACTTCCTATCTTCCAGATTACTCTTTTTTCAGCTATGCTCAGTGAGTATTCTGCCTATGAACAAAACACTGGCTACCGTTATCGTTCTCGGAGTGGTTCAGATAGTTATTCTGACCCTTATTCTCCTGTATTTCTATCACCTCGTTCGCGGATAATGCTCTCTTGTGCTCTTTCACGCTCCATGATTTGGTCAGCGCTCTTCTTGAGAGGCACCGCTTCTTTTGAAGAAAATCGTCCTGGTAGTAGCTCATCTGGCACTGTTCGGACTCTTGTTTTCACTGCGACAGACTATTGACTGGGGAGTAAGGCAGTATACACAGCATCAGATAGCCAAAAAGAGTGTGTTGCTTGCGACTTGAGCCAAGAGTGGCTTCGTGGTAAACTACGCTATGTTAAACCATGACGAGCATATTTTATGGAGGATGAAATGATTAGGGAGTCGGTCGTGAGAGAGGCGCTGGTGGCAGAAAAGACTAATAAACCCTTCGCCCGGGAGGCACTTTTGGTGGCGGGGAGTATTTTGTTGAGCAGTCTCATTATTACTGGTGCTTTGCTGACGCAAAGTTCACCAAAGGTGGTACCGACCAAAGGCGGCGATGCCCAGGCTGTTGCTCCAGCCGAGCCGACCGATACCAATGCTACCGTGTCTATCGATGATGACCCGATTTTAGGAGACAAGAAGAAGGCCAAAGTGGCTATTGTAGAGTTTAGTGACTATGAGTGCCCATTTTGCAAACGTTTTCATGCCGAGACATTTGATACTTTGGTGAAAGAGTACGTCAACAATGGCAAGGCCATTGTAGTGGCCCGTGATTTCCCGCTGTCGTTTCATGATCCCGTCGCCACCATGGAAGCCGCCACCGCCGAGTGTGTGCGCAAGGAAAAGGGCGATAGCGCCTACTTTGCTTTCGGCAAAGCTGTCTATGCTAATACCGTGGCCAATGGTAAGGGCTTGCCAGCTGGCAAACTTGATGAACTGATTCGTGCTACTGGGGCCAATGTCACTACTGTCACCGCCTGTGCCGGAACAGACGCTATCAAGGAAGAAATTGCCAAAGACATTGCCGATGGGAGCAAGGTAGGGATTAATGGCACGCCAAGTTTTGTCATCGGTATTATCGATGAGAAGGGCCAGGTTACCGGTGAGCGCGTCGTCGGCGCCCTCCCCATCGATGGCTTCAGAACTGCTATCGAGAAGTATCTGAAGTAACAGAGTGTTTGTCGAAGCAGAGTTCCGTCGTGAGGCGAGGGCTCTGCTTTTTTGCTATACTGCAAGCAAACACTAAGAATGAGAGAGGATACCCTATGGGAAATCTATTGAGTGAGTTGCGTCAATGGCGCAACAATCAGGCACGGCTTGAGGGGGTAGAAGGCTATCGCGTTTTGTCGAACACGGTTCTGGAAGCATTGGTCGGAGCACTGCCAAAAAACAAAGAGGCACTGCTCGGTATCAAGGGGATTAAAGAGGCGAAGTGTGGAAAGTATGGGGCCACGCTTTTACGTATGATTGCGGAACATACGGGCGGGGGGACGCCCAGAGCTTCTTTCGAAGCAGATAAGGGATATAAGATGCAACCCGACCGAAACGCTTTGCGTAACGAAGCGGGCATGGGGGTAAGAGGGGAAAAACAGAGTATTAAAGAGGGGGCCGTGGTAGCAGCAGTGGTATTGGCACAAGAGGTTATGGATCAGACGTTGTCGGTGAGTGAATTTTTGGATGGACTGAACGTGGAGCTCTCGGGCATGGCGGCTCGCATCCAAGGGGAAGTGTCGAGCGTGGATGTACGGGAACGGGTAGTGTACTTCACTATCAAAGACCTGGATGAAAGCACTCTCAACTGCCTGATTTTTCGCCGCCAGTACGATATTTCTGGTGTGGGCCTGGCTATTGGAGATGAAGTGATTGTCGAGGGGGCACCAGATATCTACAAGCCAAGCGGCCGGCTCAGTCTGAAAGTGGGGATGATCGAATTGTGTGGCGAGGGAGCGCTCAAGAAAGCCTATGATGCTCTCAAATTAAGACTGGAACAAGAGGGATTGTTTGCTCCAGAAAAAAAACGAATGTTGCCACGGTTTCCACGACGGATCGCTCTCATCA
>JAUYFO010000020.1 GCA_030690925.1 Candidatus Moraniibacteriota bacterium | reverse complement strand
ATTAGTAGTCTGTTCCTGGATAGTAACGAGGGATGAAACTACCGGCACACGGGCCTCTACCAGGGTGGACAATTGTCGAAAAAAAACCACGATCTCCTTTTGGCTCAGACCCTCAAAAATCTTCTGAAAATCTCGGAGGATGGGATTAACCTCTTTCTCTTCGGTAATAGAAATCGGTGTCAGGCCATTACGGGCCAATATGTCCGTGGCGGCCTTGGCATTGATCGCCTCTACCATCCCCTCACGAAGTGCTCCTGCGCTATCTTTCCCTTTGAAAATAAATTTCATACGAACACACCACGCTTACGAAGTTAACATCGCCACTACTTGCCACTCGAAAGCAGCATTTTCAGATAGTCAGCATTCTTGGAATAGACAAAAGCGTCATCCACCGTCACCAGCCCACGGCGTACCAGATCAGCAAGGGAGCGGTCAAGTGAAATCATCCCTTCCTTGAGACTGGTCTCAATGACGGAATCCAGCTGGTGATTCTTGTTTTCTCGAATCAAATTTGCAACCGCATGATTATTGAACATCACCTCCACGGCCGGTATGCGCCCTCCGCTGGTCTGGGGCAGCAACCGCTGGGAGATAACCCCCAAAAGAACACTGGCCAACTGAGAGCGGATCTGGTTCTGCTGGTGCGAAGGAAAGACATCCACAATACGATCAATCGTCTGGGCACTGTCGTTGGTGTGGAGCGTAGCAAAAATAAGATGCCCGGTCTCGGCCGCCGTCATAGCGGTACTGATAGTTTCCAAATCACGGAGTTCCCCAAGTAACACTACATTGGCATCTTCCCGAAACACCGCTCGCAGGGCATCGGAAAAATTCTTGGCGTCACGCCCAACCTCGCGTTGGTTAATGATGCAACGGTCCTGATTGTAAACAAATTCAATCGGATCTTCGATGGTGATGATATGCTTTTCCTGATTGTGATTGATATAGTCAACAATAGCTGCCAAAGTGGTGGACTTTCCATGACCCACTGGTCCAGTCACCAGCACCAGCCCCTGGGAGTGATTGGAAAAATCATAGAGTATCTTGGGAACATTGAGCTCTTCCAGATTGCGCAGACGGTCCATGATAAAACGCATGGTGACACTGATGTAGCCCTTCTGAAAAAAAACGTTGGTTCGGAAACGTACCCGGTCCTCGAAGTTATAAGAAAAATCTGTCTGTCCCATGGCCAAAAGCTCTTCTTTTTTCTCGTCGGTCAAGAGCACATCGCTCATGGCCTTGGTATCAGCCGGAGCAAGCACCTTCTCCTGGGTAATCGGGTGCAACTTGCCATCGATCCGCAGGGTCGGGTAACGTCCCACTACCAGGTGGATATCCGACGCTCCCTGCTGCCCTACCAAAAGGAGCAAATTTTTCAAGCGCTGTTCGACATGCAGTGTTTCCATACGAGATGGCAAAATCTACAAAAAATTATATCATGTGAGTCAACCGTCACTCTCACTAGTGTAGCATATTTTTCTTACTCTTCATCCTCCTCATCAAGCAAGATAGTTCCTTCGGTCACGCGTTCCACTTCTGCGAGCGACGTAATCGCTTTCAGCGCTTTCAGTAGCCCGTCCTGTTTCATAGAAAGCATCCCCTGCTTGAGAGCCGCTTCCTGGACTGCGCCTTCGTTGCCTTTCTGATCAGCGATGATTCTACTCATGGTATCGTCGACATCGATAGTCTCATAGAGAGCAATCCGTCCTCGATAACCGCTCATGCCGCACTTCTCACAGCCCTTCCCCTGATAAATCACCAGCTTGTTGTCACGCTTCAGGCCATAGGCAACAATTTCCGCATCAGGTATCGTATCAAGTAACGCCACAATCCGCTGACGCTGGATATCAGTGAGCACGAATTCTTCTTTGCAGAATTCACAAATCCGCCGCACCAAACGTTGCGCCGCCACCGCTTCCAGTGATGAGGAAAGTAAAAATGGCTCAATCCCCATATCCACTAAGCGGGGGATAGCCCCAATAGCATCGTTGGTGTGCAGAGTCGAAAACACCAAATGCCCTGTCAGTGCCGCATGAATAGCCAGTTCCGCCGTCTCACTGTCACGGATTTCCCCCACCATAATAACGTTGGGGTCTTGGCGCAGGATGGAACGCAATCCGTTGGCAAAAGTATAGCCAATTTCTGGTCGCACCTGACTCTGATTGACTCCTTCCATGTTGTATTCCACCGGATCCTCCAGCGTAATAATGTTGCGATCCTCTTTGTTTAAGATCTGGAGAAAGGCATAGAGTGAGGTCGACTTACCCGACCCGGTCGGCCCAGTGATAAGAATGATACCGAACGGCTCCTGAATCTTTGCCTCAATGATAGCGCGATTCCTGCCCCACATCCCCAGTTTCTCCAGATCCCCAACATCAGAGTTTTTCTCCAACACCCGCATGACGATCTTTTCTCCCTCCATGACCGGTAAACTCGACACCCGCAGATCGACAAAGCCACTCTCCGATTCGAAACGAAAGCGCCCGTCTTGTGGCTTACGATTCTCATCGATTTTGAGGTCAGAAAGAATCTTGATGCGGGAAATGGCGGCGCGACCGACTTCTTTGGGAAATACCAGGTCAGCCCGCAACAACCCATCCACCCGAAAACGTACTCGGTAGGTACCGTCAATCGGCTCAATATGAATATCGCTGGCTCGGGCATCGATCGCATGCTGCACGATGACTTCTACCAATTTGGCAATAGGAGCATCCTGAAAGATACTGGCTTCTGCTGGCTTCTTAGTTTCTTCTACTTGCCTGAGGGCGCTATTATCATCTTTCTTCAAGGCCAAGATAGCCTCTTTCAATACCCGGTCCGTACCAGTGTACCCCTTGATAATATCAATAAATACTTTTTCTGAGACCAAATACACCTCAATTCGTATGCGCTCTTTTTCAGCCAAAAACCGAAGCACGTTCAGGGCCTCGAAGTCCTGGGGATTGACCATGGCCACAAATACCGAGTCACCCTCTTTCTGAAAAGGCACCATGTTGTACTTGCGAGCCGAGTCCTCAGGAAGAATAGCCAGGGTCTTCTTGCTGATATTGGCCGGAGCCTCTTCCAAAAAGCGCACACCCAGCCCCTTGGCCTGGAGCGCGATATCCGTGATTTTTTCTGCCACAGCAGTACTATCAGCTTTTTTTGCCATACAACAACGAGAAAAACTCAAATCATCAACGGAACTCCCTACTGAAAAGGATTGGCTCGGCCAGTCGGGCCCCCTACCAGGGCAGGCACCGTGACAGTGACCCAACTGAGGGCCTTGGTCAACTGTGTAGTATCCAATTCTCTTTTAGAAAATGCTGGGACCGTAAGAGCACTGCCTACCTTTTGTACCGGGAAGTAATCAAAGCTCATAGCAAAGACACCCTCAAGAATCGTCGTGCTCGCCCCTTCACCAGTAGCCTCTTTCAGAGACTTAATAGCAAAGCTTTCGGTCTTGTGGGCACGATTCATATGCGCCACCTGACTGAAGAAAGTCTTGATATTTTCATAACTCCCCTTGACGTTCACCTCTACTGAAAAAGTTTTGGTCTTCGGACCGCCTGCGGATGGCAATGAAGAACCATCTGGGGCAAGCAAGACTTCTTCCTGACTTCTTGTATTCATCTCCTTCATAGTCAGCCCTGTCATCAACACCCCTGACTGCCCAGAGAGATAGTTCAGCATATCAAGCACTCGCTCCTGATCCATCGTCTTCGGTAAATAAGTACTGACGAATTTCTCCGACTCCTGGCGACTGTTCAGGTCACCCTCAAGCGCCTGTATATTCTTCAGGAGTGTGGCCATGTTTTCGGACTGAATCTGCTTCGTGGACACAATCGATCTTTTCTCTTCCATAGTCCCAAGATCCGGCTTGATAAAACCGATGGTAAGCACGAGCATCATGAGAATCGAAAAGGGGACAATGAGTATTTTTAGAGACATAGTAGTTATTATTAACGAAAATAGGCAATCAAAGAAAAGATAATTTTCCCTTCACTGGTATTGGTAACCGTCCCTACTTTCACCTGAGAAAAAGTTTTGACCGTTTTGAAGCTCATAATTTGCTCCGCCAACTTTCTAAGATTGTCCGCCTGTCCATCGATATTGGCCGATTGTGCATCCATACCATACTTATAGCCCGTCAAGACCACGCCAGGCACCATAGCCGACTCAATCTCTCCCAGCAGTGGACTAGGGTCCACCAGCTCCTTTGGGTCAGCATGAAACAAAGAAGTCCGAATATCAAAATCCGCTATCCGATTGATATGGTCGCCTTCGAGCGCTTTGGCATTGGCGCTGAGCGCGGTATCCAAAGCAACGATCTTCTTATCAAGCGTATACATATAGAGCCGC
>JAUYFO010000016.1 GCA_030690925.1 Candidatus Moraniibacteriota bacterium | reverse complement strand
TTACCAAACGAAGTGAGTGAAGCGAAAACTTGTTTTCGTTTCCGAACGCAGTGCCGGTAAAATCAGGCGGCATACCCCGCGGCTTGCCGCGGAAAGAAACGAGCATCAGTTCGTTTTTGAGTGGAGGGCTTGCCCTGGGGTGAATACCTGTTATTTGAAATTACTTCTGATTTTTGAGGAGGTGAGTAAAAAGATTTTCGATAGCCTGAGCATAGCGCTCGGCACCAAAACGTTCTCGTGCAGAAGTAGCAACACCTTCAGATGAAAAAGTCAATTCGCCACGAAAAAAGCGCTTTAATAAAGCTTCTAATTCCTCGACACTGGCAGCTAAAAGACCGGTTTTCCCAGACAACACCACTTCCGGAAAAGCCCCAACCGTGAGACCAAAAAATGGCTTCCCAGCAGCATTGGCTTCCAAAGCAATCAGGCCAAAGGTTTCTGGTAATGATGAGGCGCTCACTACGCAGGCGGAGCGGGCAAGCCATACTGCTAGCTCTGCTTTTGATTGCTGACCGATGAGACGGATGAAGGGACTCTCTGGCAACACTAGTCCAGACTCCAATGTTCCCGCCAATACCAACGGTACCTCCAGACGATTGAAAATCTCAGCCAAAACATCCACGTTTTTTTCCCGAGAAAGACTGCCGAAATAGAGAGCAAACGGAGTATCAGGAAACTTTTGTGGTGAAGGCACCGAGCTCGAGGCTGCTGCGGGCATATCAGAAATAAAATGAGGAATCACGGTGATCCGTTCTTCAGCAATTCCTGCTGCTACAAAAACATTTTTAACGAAAGTACTCGGTACGATATAGGCGGTGATAGCCCGCTCATAAAAACGGAAAAATTGATTCCAATACATCTTGAGCACCAAGAGCAGACGTTTGGCCAGGGAATATTTACGCATCGCCAGAAATTTGAAATAGTGCCTACCCACTTCTGGATAGTAGGTATCCTTATCGGGAGAAATGAGATTATAATCATGAACCGTCATCACGATAGGAATACCACGTTCCCGAAGCGGCCCCAAAATCGATGGGGACAACTGATGATACATGTTATGGATATGGGCAATATCTGGCTGCCATTCTTTGAGTAAGGCTCGCATTTTCTTGCGGGCTTCAAATGACCAGAAGAGTCTTCCACTACCAATAAGTTTCTGCCATGGAGAGTCGCCCCTATGATACCCAACGTACTGGGGAAAGTACGAAGCGAAACGAGCCGGTTGATTTTCCGGATGGGCCATAGCAAACACTTCTACCTCATGACCGCTCTTGGCCAAGAGATCAATCACGTCAAGCAAATGCCGCTCGGCACCACGTCTCAGGTAAAAAAATTTATTGATTTCCAGAATACGCATAGGAGGTCCAGAAGTATGTTACGCTGCCTTTTCCTGCGAGGAAAACTCGATCATGGCTCGCGCCAAACCAAGCGTCGTCCAGAAAAAAAGACCGAGCAGGTTGGTTTCCAAATACGGTTGAGAGAAGAATACCAAACCCTGAAAAAACAACAGCCCTACTAAAACAAACCGCACCTGAGACAAAAAGGCATCTAAATGAGCTAAACGGAAAAGTGCCAAGAAGAGCGACCCCAAGAAACCAAAGAAGAGAACTGTCCCCGCTACACCAGTCTGAATCAGAAGAGCCAGCCAAGAGTTGTGCATGTTACGCACCTCGATATATTGTCGATAGCCCCCCATTTCCACCGGCACACTCACCCCAAAACCGATGCCGAACCAGGGATGTTCCTGAAACCGCTGCAGGGTGCTGGACCAGACGGCTCCGCGCCACGCCAGACTCTCATCATTCTGATTGCCAATAGAAAAAACACGCTCCTTGACCACAGCCATCCCATGCCCCAACAAGCCTGCTACTTGGCTCTCGGGAGCCAGAAACACCCACAGTGTGGACAAAGTAACAAACATCACCACAGGAAAAATGAACCGGACACTGTAACGCAAAAGTGCCTTACCGAAAAGAAATGGCGAAACCAGCAGGGCCATCGCCACTGTACCGCTAATACCGAGCCATAAATGACGCATGAGGGATCCTAGAACCCCAAGCCCCAATACCACACTGCCAGCCAAGACAAGCCAGCTCTGCCTTCTCTTTACCTGGTTCCACCACAGCGGCAAAGCCAAGAGAATGATGAGTAATCCAAGAGAAAAATAAAAGGCATGCGGAAAAGCCAAGAAACGCGTGCCAGCTGTGGAAAGCGGCGTAAACTCTGTCCACAACCCCTCCCCTCGCATGATTCCAATGACCAAAAAAATACTCACTATTCCCAGCCCCCAGAAAAACAATCTCAAAAAAGCAACCAGATCGGCTCGCGTCCGGAGCATCCCTGCCACCAACCAAACAATCCAACCATAAAAAACATAATGCTTCCAAGTGCTAAAGGCGACCGAAAGAGAAACGGTGGTGTCAAAAAGTGCCAACGCAAACAATCCTGATACAAAAAGAAAAAAGAACAGTAACCAAGTATCTATACCACGAAAACGGAAAAAGGTTCTCCCCTTTTGCAGAAAGAGGAGAACACACGAAAGAAAACAGGCGACCAAGATAACATCGAGTGGGTAGAGCTTGTAGGCAATATCTCCGATGATAAGTGGCTGGAGAGTAAAGAAGCGCTCGAAGACCAAAGTCACCAAAAGAGCCGCCATAAATCCGGCCCGAGGAAAGAAAAAAGCCAGCAGTGCTGAAAGTGGCACCGTTCCCAGATACAAAGGCAAAGAAAATCCAAAAGTCGCATTAAAAAACGCATTTACTCCCAAAAAAATGAGGAGAAAAGTCAGTACTACGGCTTCGGTTTTATGCGAAGAAGAAAAAGGATGCATAGTTTCTAGTACGTATTCTACGGCAAAAGAGCGCTGTTTCCAAATGTCTCAGAAAAAAAGAGAGCCCTGATTCCGGATGGATTCAGGGCTCGGGTTGTGGACGGAGTTCCGTCCGGGCTGGAAGCTGCTATTCAGCGACGAGGGCGCCGACCTTCTGGCCGGACGCCTTGTCCGTAAAGTCGCAATCGACCTTGAGGCCCTTGAAGGTTGGCATGGTCGTCTCACGGTTGCCCCCGCATTCGAGGTGCAGGAAGCGCCCGCCGACCAGCTTCACATTGAATCGCGACCCGTTCTTGGCCACGTCTTCGAGCACCACCTTCTTGGCCGCGCCGACGTTGATGGTCTTCACCATCCCCGACTTGACGCCATGGCCGATGTAGTGCTCCACCGTCAAAACCTGCATGGGGTCGGTCCAGGTGACCTCGACATGCTGCTTGCCGTCGACCGTGATTGCTTTGGCTTCGATGGTCACCGAGTGTGGCATCTGGGTTGTGTTTTTCGAGAAAGTCGCCATTGCAATTCCAGCGAAACCGAGAAGCGTCGCAACCAACAGTTTTTTCAATGTGCTCTTTTTCAATGTGCTCATGATGTCCTCCTAGGACGTATGTGCTTCCCGACGAGCAGTCGGAGCACCAGGTTGAAAATAAAAGAACCAGAGAAACTGCCACCGCCAAAGCAGATGGACTCACCACTATACACCCAAACTCCATTTTTGTCAATGGTATCTTTGTTATCAAAAAATGGCTTAAAAAATGAATTTTGAGAAAATTTAAAGGGCAGGTAGTTCGTTAGAACTGCCTGCCCTTTGTTTGAGGTTGCCCTCGTGTGAATGCGCTTCGATTCGTTGTTTTCGTCATCTACTACCCAGGCCGGAGCGTGTCTTTAGACCGCTTCCCTTTTTATACACCATGGATAGATTCAGAAAACTGAAACGAACTCAATCGGAAGGCGCAACGTCGCGCGGTGTCGCAACGTCGGGAACCTGCCCAACGTACTTGACCGCCGCCTCATCGGCTTCCCGTACGGTTGTCCGGATAATGCCACCCAATTCCAGGCGACACGAGAACCCCAAAGTTGTGAGGTCACTCTTATGGACACCCGAGTAGGCGGCTGGCTTGTTGAGGGCCAGTGCCACACTCGGACCGCATATGAGCGTTTCTTTGTAACGCAGTTCGGCACTCCCCCGCAGCAGGTTGAGCTTGTCCCAGTTTTGATGAGCCAGCGTCACTACTCCACGAGTCTGCCAATCGTCGTTATGACGATACTGCGCCCACAGGCTGGCACTCACCGAGCCCCGATCCTGCGGCTTGTCGCCCGACCAGGTCGAGGTGATGTGACGATCATAGGAACGCCACACTTCAGCCGATCCTCCGACCATCC
>JAUYFO010000012.1 GCA_030690925.1 Candidatus Moraniibacteriota bacterium | reverse complement strand
CGGAAGCCGAAATAACGGGAGTGAGATCGGGGTAAAATGATTCATTAACCGGGGTAGGAACACAGATAAGGATGATGTCAGCAGCGGCTAGTTTCTTGCTTTCGGTGGTGGCGTCGAAGGGAAAATGAGAGAGATGCTCGTTGAGAAAGGCATCTGCAATCGGACTTTTCCCTTGCTTCAGAAGGGCGATTTTTTCTTTGTTGGTATCAAAGCCAATAACCTTGTAGCCGCGCTCACTGGCACGTACAGCGAGTGGTAGTCCGACGTATCCCAGGCCAACCACTGCCACCGTTTTTTTCCGTAGAGAAGCCATAACTTGAATTTAGGAGTGATATAGTCTATTGTACGAAATAATAGCTTCCCTGACAAGAAAAAAAGCTTCTTCTGGAGCTGTCTTTGGCAGGAGCGTGATTCCTTTACTGAGGCGATGCTTAAAGAAGAGTTCATGGACGGTTGCAACATCCTTTGACAGAAGAGCTGAGGAAAGTCTTGAATGAGGCCGGGCGTGTTATCGGCGAATGAGGCTTTTTCTGTTACAATGGCGGTATGCGTATCGGTATCGATGCTACATTTTTACGGAAGCCTGGCACGGGTATTGGGCAAGTGACTTCTAACTTTTTGGAAAAGTTAGAAGAATTTTCAACCCGCCTGCCGGACGGGCAAGTTTTCAATTTCCAATTTCCAAAAAATGAAACGGTCGAATTTTTCATCTATACTGAGGATGAATTTTTAGGGGAAAAATACCCTGAGAACTTTCGTTTTCGGAGCTTTTTACCACGCTTTTGGCGGCGCGATGACCTCATCCGTAAGATCTTGTGGGAAAAACAAGTAGCAAGGGAAGCACAAGAAGATGGCTGTGATATTTTTCTCAGTCTTTATCAGAGCACGACAATCGTTCCGCGGGGGATGCGTCATATTATGGTGGTACACGATCTCATTCCGGCCCTGTTTCCAGCGTATCAGGGAAATATGCGTCAGGCGTGGTACTGGCGTTTGGTGGAACGAGCCCTGCGTCGAGCAGTGGAAATCGTTGCTGTTTCCGAAGCGACCAGGAACAATTTGGTGGAATTCGGTATCGCTCCCGAAGGGATAACCGTGATATATCCTGATGTAGCGCCGCTTTTTCGTAAAGCTGTTTCACCGGAAGAGAATGCTCGGGTGATGAAGAACTACGCGCTCACGCCGGGCTATATCTATCATGGCGGAGGATTGGAGATTCGGAAAAATACCGAGCAACTACTGCGTGCCTATGCTCTGTTGGTAGAAAAGGAAAAGAAGGGTGATCTTACAACGCCACTTCCGTTACTGGTCATTTCCGGGAAGATTTTTCCAGAAAGCAATCGCCTGGCAACACCGGTCAAATCACTGCTTCATGAATTCAATTTGGAAGAACGGGTTAGCCTTCTCGGTTTCGTACCCGAAGAGGATTTGCCAGCGCTGTATCGAAATGCACTTTTTTTCGCCTACCCATCGCTCTACGAAGGATTTGGCCTGCCAGTTCTGGAAGCTATTGTTATGGGGACGCCAGTACTCTCAGCTGATACTGCTTCGCTGCCGGAAGTGGCTGGCGATGCGGCGCTCTATGTTGATGCGACCAGCGTAGAGGCAATTGCTTCGGGAATGGAGCGTCTTTTGTGGGATGCTACCCTCCGTCATACTTTACAAAAAAACGCCTCTCACCAAGCGACTCATTTTAATTGGGAACACTTCGTCAAGCAGCTTTTGGCACTACTAGTAAAGAAGTAACCCTATGCTCAATATTTCATGGTTACCGCTTGGCTGGCGTCAGAGTAGGGCAGTGCTGCTCTTTGGCAGTATGGTTGGTGTATTCTCCTTCATCATCTTGGAGAACAAGCATGTCTTACCACTGACACTCACCACATTTCTTTTTTTTTCATTGGTAGCGTTCCTGTTGGCCCTCTATCGTCCAGGGTGGGTATTTCTTTTGTTTGTTGCCAGTATCCCTCTGGAAGTTATCAGTGTCGCACCGGAAGTACTGGGTGGGGTTATGCTGCGACCCTATCAGTGGTTGGCGGTTATATTGCTCATGGCTGTTGCGATGCGCTTTGTCTCTGGCCGATTACCATTTAGGCTGTTGCAACCACGATGGTTTGATGTCTTGCCACTCTTGGTAGCTTTGGGGGGATTTCTCGCTCTTTTGGAAGCGCCGGTGTTTGCGGTTTCGTTCAAACAGGCTCTTGTTGTAACTTCTTTTGTGGGAGTGTATTTCTTGGGACGGATATTCTTCCGCACTTTGTTCGATGTCTTGCAAGCGTTACCATTTTTTCTGGTTTCGAGCGCGGTGGTCCTGGGCTATGCCTTATGGCAGAATCTGCGTTTTCTGGCAGAACAGGAAAGTTATCAGGTTATGGTCGGGAGACCGAATGCGACGTTTGCTGAAGCCGATTGGTTGGGAATGTTCGTGATAGTGGTACTAGGGGCCGTCTCTACCTTATTGTTTCACTTCATTTCCCAGATCGTAGAAAGGGGCCAAAACATGGTCCGTAGTGCTGGACTTGTTTTCATGACACTGTATCTGGTGAGCGTCTATGTCATTCTGATTCTGACAGTGGCACGTAGCGCCTGGCTTGGTGCCTCGGCTCTTTTTATGACTATGATTATCTTGTCTGCTTGGTGGTATCATGGTCAAAAGTCCCGGCGCTCACGTATGAAGATCACTCTTTTTTCTTGTATCATGGGCGCTTCATTGTTGGGGGCTGGTGTCTTGGTCTATGACTTTCACCTCAGTCCATTTGAACTGGGAAATCGTATACAGAGCACGGGGAGTGGTCTACAAAATATTACTGTTGCCTGTGAAAATGACCGGGTTCTGCCCGAGCGTATCGCGACAGTTGACGATCTTGTGGCTCTCGGCTGTCGTCATATCGATTTGAAAGCGGTAGCGAGTGAAAAGGAGGCGGGTAAATTTGTCCAAAAGATTCTCCGTGATGACCCCAATGTCGCCATTCGTCGTGGAATCTATGAGGAGACTTTTACTCTTCTCAAAGCGCATCTATTCTTAGGCATCGGTTGGGGGAGTGCCTCAGCCTTCCTGGGGACCGATGAACGTGGAGCAGGACTCAATGCCAGCAATGTGTTGTTGGAGGTCTGGCTAGGGAGTGGCTTAATCGGCATGGCCGCCTTTGTGCTGTGGTTAGGGTTGATTGTTTACACTTCACTTCGGTGGTACCAGGAAACCGAGGAAGAGGGGGAACGGTTGTTTGTTCTGTTCTTGTTTACGACGCTCGCAGGAATGATGGTGTTCAATCTTTTTAACTCAGGTATCCTGCTTGGCTTCTTCTTTCTCTTTTTGGCTCTTGGGGGACTCAGTCTCGAAAGATGGGAGGAAGGCCGTACTAAAAAAGAAATGCTATGAACCAGATAAGGGCTATTGATATTCGCTTGCTCGGCAAGAAGCGCACCGGTGACGAAGCAGTATTCTTTAATTTGACAAAAGAAATCCTCGCGCTCGATAAGGAACATGAATATTGGCTTTTGACTGATGAATCACATGCGGAGGTACTTGCGAAGCTTCGGGACCGGTTGGGGTGTACTGGACAGAGGAATGTCCGTTTTGTCACGCTCCTTGGTAAGAACCGCTTCGTGTGGAATCTCTTGACCATGCCATGGTTTCTGCTGCGGCAGCGGGTGGATACCTATCATACTCAGTACATCTTGCCTTTTTTGGTCCCACGACGGACTAAAGTGCTGCTTCACATCCATGATGTCTCCTTCCGGGCCTACCCAGAGTTCATCGCTTGGACGGATCGCTTGTTTTTGGCGATGTTCATCCCGCGTTCACTGAAACGGGCCAATGTTATCCTGACTCCCTCGCAGTTTACCAAAGATGAGATTGTTCATTACTATGGGACAGCTCCAGAAAAAATCGCCGTGATAGCGAATGCTGTCAGTGCCGATTTCTTGTCGAGTAATCAGGAGGGGGAGCAGGCAGTACGGGAGCGTTATAACCTGCCCGAGCGTTTCATTATCTATGTCGGTACGTTCCAGCCGCGCAAAAACATCCCGTTTTTGATTCGGGCGCTGGCAGTCGTACAACAGCGCCTTCCTGAGGTGAACTTGGTGTTAGTTGGGGATCGTCACGCTCATCACGTCGATCCCGCTATCGATGGGGTAATTGAGGAACTGGGGATGAAGGACAGAGTTCACTTCCCTGGTTATGTTGATCAGCAGGACCTACCGGTAGTCATGCGGGCAGCCACGCTGTTTGTCTTCCCCTCACTGTACGAGGGCTTTGGTATGCCACCTTTGGAAGCGATGAGTCAGGGAGTACCGGTACTGGTATCGGACATCCCTTGTCTCAAAGAAGTAGCCGGAGATGCTGCCCTCTACTTCGACCCGACGAGTATTGCCTCTTGTGAGAAAAAATTGTATACTCTTCTTACTGATAATGATCAAAGAGTGAGTGGTGTTTTTCGTGGGAGGGACCAAGTTTCTTTTTTTTCGTGGCGTAAAAGCGCAGCGACGCTTATGGCATTGTATGAAACCTTGCCGTAGTGATAAGGAGAGCGCTTTCTATTTGATACAATCAAGATATGAATCTGTCAAAGAACCAGACCGGCGTTACTCTTGGTGAGAGAAAGGTGACTAAGAGGCGTTTCATCAGGATTGCCCTCTTTTTTGTGTTGCTACTCTTTGTGGCTGGAGGGGTGTTCTTGTGGAAGACAGGTATGACACTCGATAAGATTTCTCTGGGCAATGCTAATATTTTCAAGAGTCTAGTGAAGTCCTTACCAGGAGTGGAGAAGACGCTTGAGGGTGAATCTGAAGGACGGGTGAATATCCTCCTCTTGGGCATGCGTGGCGAGGGCATCGTTGGTGGCGGTCTTTTGGCTGATACCATCATGGTGCTTTCGATTCACCCAAAGAATGACGATACTGACACGAGCAAGGCTTCGCTGATCTCTATTCCACGCGATACCTATGTCAAAGTGCCTGGCCGAGAAGAACACCGCAAGATTAATGCTGTGTATGCATTGGGCGAGGAGCGGAACCGTGGTGGTGGCGGCATGGAAGATATGCGCACTATTGTTGGAGAAGTGACGGGACTCGATATCCCCTATGCCGTAACGATTAATTTCCAGGGGTTCAAGGACCTGGTCAATGCCATCGGAGGCATCACCGTCCACCTCGACCAACCCTTTGAGGAAGGTCTGCAGTTTCGCGGACTAGAGAAACGTTGTGATGGAGTGCGTTTTACGGTTTTTTCTGGGAACTACGAAGAGAAGAGGATTCAGAGAAAAAATGGCACCTACTATGCCAACCTGAAGCGCTATCCCCTTTGTTTTGAAAAAATGACGACAGAGGCAATAGCGGAACTCGAGTGTGGCGGAAACTTTAAACTGCCAGCCGGAGAGAACCTGCTCGATGGTGACAAGACCCTGTGCTATTCCCGTGCTCGCTATACTTCGAGTGATTTCGATCGTGCTAGACGACAACAAGAAGTGATAAAATTGATCAAGGAAAAAGCCTTGAGCGTGGGGACGCTCACTGATTTTTCCAAAGTGAGTGCCACGCTCGATAGCCTTGGGAACAATGTCAGCACCAACTTGGAGGTCTGGGAAATGAAACACCTGTTTGATTTGTATCAAAAAGTCGGCGATGCTGGTAGTATCAATCAGAAAGTGCTCGATAATTCCGAAGAAGGATTGCTCTACAGCCCGCCGCAGACTAAGGAAACCGGCTATATTCTGCTACCAATCGGGGATAACTACGATCGCATTCACGAGTTGTTCAGGAACTCACTCAACTACTAGCGCAGCGTAGGGGGCAGGGGTTCATTTTTCTTTCTCAGTGCAAAAAGTCATGTCGAAAGAACTCACTATCGCAGTCAATGGCTATCGGAGTCCACTCATCCTGCGACTGTGTCTTCAGTCGATCATGACCGAAATGGCAAGGAGCGGCATCGATTACGAAGTGTTGGTCGCTGACAGTGCTACCGAAGAAGAAACGGAGACGCTTATGCGCGAGGAATTTCCGCAGGTACGCTTTTTCCCTTTCAAGGATAAC
>JAUYFO010000088.1 GCA_030690925.1 Candidatus Moraniibacteriota bacterium | reverse complement strand
TCATATATTGGTTGCGAGCATTACGGTTCATAGAGAGACGTGGGTTAGGTTGGTAACAACCTCCCAATCTACTCCTTTCAGTGCTGTATTACATCATTCATACAGTGTGGCTTCGGTGTCATTTTAGGTCATTCAATGCGTTTTCTTTTGTTCGGGGACTTTTTCTGCTATACTGGATGCAGAATTGACACCCAACGGGACAACTTTGATGGGTGAAAGTTTCTGGAGGTAACCTGCACAGATGAAGTACCGCTGGGTACACAAAAATATGGTCAAAAAATTGGTAGTTGTGGTAGGGCTGGCGACACTCCTCTCTGGCTGTTCGTTGATACCGGCAGCGGCGCCTATCCCTACCGCGCAGGATAGCCCAGTCGATGCCTTGGGGCAGAAGGTGCGAAGTGGTAGCCTCTGGAAGAGCGTGGACGGCGGGCAGACATTTGAGGTCAAGTCCAAGGTGGATGAGAAGCAGTCTATTACCAAGGCTGATATTTTGGCTATGTCGTTTCACCCCAATGACCCCAAGACGATCTATATCGGGACGGCAGAAAGTGGGATTTTCAAAACGACCGATAGTGGTGAGACCTGGATGCCGATTTCTTTCCCACCAAAAAAGATCTACAGCTTCATTCTTGATAGGGGCAACCCCGATATGCGGATGTTTGCTTCGGGAACGCTGGGGAATTTGGGAAAAATTTTTCGTACGGATGACGGCGGGACGACTTGGCGGGCTGTCTACACCGAGCCAGGGGAGAACGTCGTCATTACTATCCTGGCTCAGCACCCCCGAGATACCAACGTGCTCTTTGCGGGAACCAGTGCCGGGACAGTGGTGAAGAGTACCGATAGCGGCGAAACCTGGAGGAATATCGGTGCTGCCATGGACGGACCGATTACTGATATCGCGTTTGATGCTAGTAAACCACTGTCGCTCTATGCACTCAGTTTCAATAGTAAGGTTTACTATTCTGCCAATGGTGGTGCCACGTTTATTGATTGGGAGCAGGAGAAGCAGGGTGAACAGGCGAAGCGCAAGCAACCCCTCACAACCGAAGAACGGGAAAGAGAGGAAAAAAGGGTTATGCCAGGAGCACTCCTTTCGCTCAGCTCTGACCCAACAGTCTCAGGACGAGTATATGTGAGTAAGGATGGCGGACTGTATCGAAGTAACGACTTTGGTAAGAATTGGGACAAGATCAATATCATCGAAAGTGCTGAAATGTTCCCTATCCGAGCCGTAGCCCTGAATCCTCGAGATGCCAATGAGATTTCTTTTGTGGCTGGACACGCCTTCTACAAGTCAAAAAATGGTGGCAACACCTGGGCGGTTGCGGATTTGTTTGTTGATCGCAGTATTTCAGTCCTTGCTTATGACCCGGACAATCCACAGGCTCTCTACATGGGGCTGCGAAAATTCAGCGAGTAAGTTTTTTCATTAACGATTGATATGTGTATGGTAAAAGAATTGATCGAAGACAAAAAAGAAAGTTTCGAGAATGCCGTGCTCCACTTTGCTGATGAGACGGCCAAAATCCGCACCGGGCGGGCTCATCCAGGACTGGTTGAAAATTTGATGGTGGATTACTATGGGACCAAGACGCCGCTGCGGCAGATTGCTAGCATCAATATTCCGGAAGCGCGGCAGATTCTGATCCAGCCGTGGGACAAGGGGTCGTTGATACTAATCGAAGCGGCTATCCGGGAGTCAGATCTAGGGCTCAATCCAGGGAACGATGGCATGGCACTGCGGATCACGTTACCATCATTGACCGAAGAAACTCGCAAGGACTTTGTCAAAGCGCTTAATCAGCGGGCCGAAGAAGCTCGCATTGTTGTGCGTACTGTGCGTGAGGACATCTGGAAGGATATCCAGGAGCGGGAGAAAGCTGGGGATATTTCCGAAGATGACAAGTTTTCCGGTAAGGACGAATTGCAGAAAGTGGTGGACGAACACAACCAGCGGATAGAAGTCCTGCGCAAGAAGAAGGAAGAAGAAATCCTTACCGTCTGAATTTAATTTCCAGTTTTCAATTTCCAATCAATACTCAATGAACCAATTTCCAAGGATAGAGGAATTGATACTTGAAAATTCAATGAAAATTGATACTTGAAAATTATTATCCCCCTATGGTCACTATTCTCATTTTTATCGTCATTCTCGGGCTTCTGGTCTTTGTCCATGAACTGGGGCATTTTTGGGTGGCGCGGCGCAATGGTATTCGGGTGGATGAATTCGGCTTTGGCTTTCCGCCTCGTCTCATCGGTATTCACAAAGATAGCGAAACAAAGAAGTGGCGTATTTTAATAGGGGAAAAAGAGATCTTTTTACCAAGATTTCTGCGATTATTTTTGAATATAATTATCCCTTTTTCTGAAGTTACTCCTGAAAAAAATCAGGAGAGGAAAAGTACGGTCTATTCACTCAACTGGATTCCACTCGGGGGCTTCGTCAAGATTGCTGGAGAGGACCAGCACGACACCAGTGACCCGGAAAGCTTCGGGAACAAGTCTGCTTGGGTGCGTACCAAGGTCTTGGCGGCTGGCGTGGCCATGAATTTCCTTTTGGCTTGGGTTCTCTTCTCTGCGGTGTTTATGCTGGGCATGCCTCAACCGATTGGCCCAGAAGATCATGGCAAATATGACAACGCCAAGATTCAAATCCTGAATATCGTGAAGGGTTCTCCCGCTGAAATGATGGGACTCAGTATGGGGGATGAACTCCTCTCTATCAATAGCAAAAAACCAACCACGTTGGAGGAGGTTTCCGGGGAAATTTCCAAACATAAGGGTGAGGTGATTACCATTACCGTCAATCGTTTTGGAAAGCAGCTTACCCTGTCTGGTATGCCTCGGACAGAGTATCCAGCAAGCGAGGGCTCACTGGGTATTTCTTTCTCCGAAACGGCAGTGGTGTCATATTCGTGGTACGAAGCCATCTATCGCGGCGCCACCATGACGTATGATGTCACCGTGGCCATCCTTGATGCTTTTGGTACAATGATCGGTTCACTCTTCGGTGGTGAGAAGACAGCGCTCGATGTCACGGGACCGGTAGGCATTGTTTATCTGACCAAGCAGATGGCGGACTTGGGACTACCGTACCTGCTTCAGTTTGCGGCGTTACTTTCGATCAACCTCGCTATCATCAATATTCTCCCGATACCAGCGCTTGATGGTGGACGTATCCTCTTTATCTTGATTGAGCGACTAAAGGGCTCACCGGTCAGTCAGCGCGTCGAGGGCATGATCCACCAGGTGGGATTTATGCTCCTTATCCTGCTCATGGTCGTCGTGACGGTACGTGATTTCTCTCAGTTTAAGATTCTGAGCAAAATTGGCCAATTGTTCTAGGAAATAGGTGTTAAAAAAGCTTTATAAAAGCCTCAATTCCGTATTTAGCGGATGAGGCTTTTTGGTTTCTGTCACTACCGACTGTCGGCACTTGACAATTCAGCCATTTTTTGGTAGTATATGAGGTCTAAATGTAATGAAATTTCTTATGCCGCACTTCTGGGTTTTGGAGGCACTGCGCTACCGGAAATGGCTATTGATGGCAGTAGGCATCAGCGTTGCCCTGTGTGCCGTGTTTATACTTTTCTTTTTTAGCTCCCGTTATCAGGTGCGGACAGATTTTTTGGTGACTCAAGCCGAAACAGGTACGACCGACTATTACACGCTCGCTCGCTCTTCCGAGTACATTGGTAAGGTGTTGGGTGAAGTGATGTATAGCGAGCGATTCATTGCTGCTGTCGTGGAGATTGGCAAAGTGAACTATGAGTTTCTTCCTTTTGATAAGAAAGAGCGTATGAAGGAGTGGCGGCGCATGCTCAGTGTTAGCCAGGAGCTCGATCTCGGTGTGCTTCATGTGACTATCCTGTCTGACAACGAGCGTCAAGCAGGGCGAGTGTCTCAGGCGGTAGCCCAAGTGCTGATAGAGAAGAATGGCCTTCTCCTTGGTACTGGCGAAAAGAATATCCCTATGAGCATCCTTTCTGGACCGATAGGGGAAAGTAATCCCAGCAACGGAGAGATCATAATCGTGGGAATGGCTGGCTTCTCTTTTGGTGTCTTGGTCACTCTTTTGGGACTGTTCTTCAAATCTGAAGTTTTTGGTGACGCCAGACAAAACTAACCTTCTCTTCTTCGGCGGAAACTGTTCTGCTGAAGAGAGAGAGTCCGTTTAGGGTCTCCCTAAGGAGCTCTCGCTCTTTGACAATTTGGAAACGAACCCAACCAACACCAACCCGGGAGTGTATCATGCTACTGAAAATCTTGTCTGTAGTGGTCACCTTGCTTTTTGCAGGTTGCGCCACAACCCCCGCCATTCTCAACTTGAGTGATGGGAAGAAGGTAGTGCGTGCACTACCCATTGACCCGATCATGTTCTCTGGCGTCCTGTGGAATGAGCATCTCTCTCGTGGCGACTTTGTTGCGGCGCTGGGGACCTTTCCACAGACCGCGCAGTCATGGGCTGAATGGGATCCGCTCCGGACCCGTTACCAGGCCCATGCTGTCGCATCTGATGGTACGGAATATCCTGCTCAGGCGTTGTTCGCGGGCTTCATTGCCTGCGCGCCGCGCCTCTTCATTCTTGTCGAGGGCTTGCAAAAGCCGCTGGCGGGAATGAAGGTGGTAACCTTGTCGACACTCGTCGACCGGGCCTACACCGCTGGTGGGGAGGAAATCCTCGGCTTTGAGCCAGGGAAGTTCCAGTCCAGTGCCGCGTACCGACGCGAGTTCACACTTGCGCATGGTACCAGTTTGGTCGAGATGCGGCCCATCCCGGACATGGTGCAAGCTTTTTCCGGGTGGAACGTGTACACGACCAAGACCGAAGCCATTGCGACGCCCCTTGCGCCCGAGCAGGTGAAGTATCTCTCCGGCATCAACTCCCAGTATCACTATTGGGACAAGGTGAAGGGGACGGCGCGGGGCGCCGTCAGTCTCGATTATGTCGGGACGGCTATCGGGATCGGCTTCGATCTCATCAATGCCGCTGGTGCGAAGTCGCAAGGCTTTGATTACCAGTCGATGATGGGACGGGCCCAGCAGGGTTACAACCTGTCAGTGCTTGAAAGACTCCGCGCTCAGGGTGAGCAGAGCTGTCTAGCGGCCAAGTTGGCCGAAAGGAGAAAGCAATGAGACTGAAAAGAAGTCAGTTCAACAAAGGCCTCTGCCGATGTTTGGACTGCTTCTGGTGGTCCGACTCGGTGGGGTTTCAAACCCAAACCAAAGGAGAACCACTATGAAGAAAATTCTGATTGGCCTCATGCTCATCCTCGGATGGCTTGGGGCTGCACAGGCAGAAAGCTGGTCTTACCAGATGAAGTCGGGTGAGACCCTGTTCGGCCGCTTCGGTCCAAAGACGGGATCGGAAATTTGCCAGCTGAACAAGAAGCTGGGGACCCTGGCTCATTGCGACCGCGTCGGAGCGGGGCAGTGGCTCGTCGTACCGGAAAAGGTCGGTGGTCAGGCATTGGTACAAATGACCGTTACTTCGGTAGTGCGTCCTATGGCCAAAGATGAAGCCTGCGTCAATCTTGGTGTGGCGCCGTTCAATCCGGAGCATAGGCTGTCGGTCACGCTGCAAGGCGTTGATCTCTTGCCGCTCACGGAAGCGCAGAAGCAAGAGGCCAAGGAGCTGATTGCCTTGGGCTCACCGGCTGAAAAGACGGTGTGGCTCACGGACGATCTGGCAACTCGGTACGACATGCTCTTTCGGAGCAAGGTCACCGGCAAGCCAGTCTTGCTCCGCAATCGGCAACTTTGCTCGCCAGCCAATGGGGCGCGGGCAGAGCTCGGCGACATATACCGTCTCAGCGATGGGACGGAAATCGCCTTGCCACGGGTGTGCGGTAATATCAGTGTTATCCGCCGGACCCCGAAAGTGGCACCGCCGCCAATCGTGGTGACACCGCAACCGGTTACGCCGGTTGTCGTCACTGTGCCGCCGCCTGCAGCGGAAACACCGCCAGCGGTCAAGGTTCCCGATGCACCACCCGCGCCGCTCTCGGCCTTTCCCAAGGTCAACGAAGTGGCAGAATGGGAAGTGATAGTTGGGGCCGGAGTGTGGGACAACAACCTCGCTCATGGCAAGTGGCACTACGGCGAAGGGATGCTGTCGGCAGTTCTGCCAGATGGCTACCGCGTCGGGATTGGGGCATTCGGGATGTGGGGCAGTGGGTCGAGCGAAACCTCGGCCTACCAGTGGAGGGAGAAAGGCGTGGGGCCGCAGATCGGCATCAAGCGCAACTTCCTCAAGGAGCAGGTCGACCAGTTTGGCCAGACCACACTCCTGCCCGCTGGTTGGGGACTCAAGGCCCGGTTTCTCAATGAC
>JAUYFO010000052.1 GCA_030690925.1 Candidatus Moraniibacteriota bacterium | reverse complement strand
CACTTTCTTCTTTCCTGAATTTTTTCACAAGAGAAAATTGAAGAAAGTTTGAGTTAGGGTGTACTAGCACCATTCTTATTTATCCTGCACCGCTGGTACGGCGTAGGGAAGGAGCTCAGCATGAGCTACTATGGGGAAAGGCGGTACGAGCGGCAGCGGCCGATGTACATCACAGAAAAAAAACCTTCTTTGCCGGCTCAGCCGATAAAGGAGGTTGCCAAGCGGTTCACCGTTTGGTACGAGCACCCCTCAGTAATGTGCCTGCCCGACGGGAGGCCAATCAGCCTCTTCGTGGCAGCCCACCGGGAAGGGTTGGTCATACCAACTTTCTCGGAAGAGGAAGCACAGCGAGTGATGGAACTCGCAAGGTTCCGTGGGGCCAAAAACCCCACGATGGTAGCTGTTTGATTCAGAGGCAAGCACTGCAACGTCATGTGCTTGCCTCAAATTTTTTCTCCCTATTTTTGAGCCCAGCATGTCTTGAGTATGCCGGATTCAACGATGGCTGTAACTTTTTAATCCGCCCATTTCGTATACCCGTTCCTCGGGGTTTTCTGAGGTAAGGAGAGAATACATATCATGCCTGGTGCAGTTCTTTCAGGAACGTTGCGGCATTACGAAAAACACGTTTGGAAACTTCTGATGCTGTTGCTTTGGCCAGAACTTCTTTGACAAAAGTAGGGCGGTATTCCCCTTCTCGATCCTTGGCAATAATACTAATAAACAGGGAGCGCAGAAGAGCTACCTCCCGCTTGACTGAGGCTAGTTCGTTTCTCAAGTTTTCCTTAGTAGGTATCATAATAGTGCGCTCAGTATAGCTTGATCAAGAGACATTGTCAAAAAAAGGTATATTCTATAACTCTGTTTTTCTCTCTTGTTCCGCGCGGGAACTTTTGGTCTTCTGTTCCAATTTCACCGCGAAAGGCTTTTGCAAGAAAGCCTTTTAACTTGTCCAAAAAATCCCCCACTGCCACTAAGCATCAATCAAATGAACGACCGGCCACTTGATGCTATTCGAAACTACAGAGTGCTTTCAACGAAATGATAAACTCATTATTTAGTGGTTGTGGCGGGCGGCGATGGCAAAGTCAGTGAAGTATTTCTGCCAGGCTTCTCCGGTAAAGCCATATTGGTTGTCACCACTAAAGAAATCCAGGAAAGCCTCACGGGCACGCCCCACTTCTCGGAGGCGCCTCAGATTCTTTGGGTCTTCACGAGTGAGGTCAAACAATTCTAATCCTCGGAAGAGAGCGGCTTCGGCTTGAACAGGGTTTCCTTTGTTCCGCCAATTGATAGCGCGCCCCACTTCGCTCCCAATATTGGCCATTTGTTCCAACAGTGAAAAGCGCTGCCACTTTTCCGCCGTGAGTCCTTGATGAAAAACGATGTTCATAGTTCTACCAAATTTTCCACGATTTTTCTTATTTTTTCTTGTGTCTCCACATCTTCTACTCCGCGCGAGCGATTGCCCTGTCCGGGACGGATATTGATCATCGAGTCAAATTCCAGGAAAGATCCTCCCTCTTCAGCCGGATAGAGGTTGATACCCCAGAGAGCTGCCTGCTGTGATCCTTGTTCCAGTAAAACCGTTTCTTCATCGGCGTGCATCTCGGCATCTACCAGCATGATTGCTTGATTGATATCCACCACCGCCTTGACCAGACCGCCAAACATTTTTTCAGAAAAAATCTGCAGTGTTTCGCGGCTTATTTTTTTTTCCTGAGTGACGAGTTGCATAGGTATTTAATCAAAGTATTCTCCAGTCTATCAAGAAAATCATCTTTCCTCCAAAGTTATCTCCCGTTTCGTTTCTGTCAGTGCCCGAAAGGTAATGTCGATTCTTTTTTCGGGGAGAATGTCGGCGATACGCTCTGGCCATTCCAGAATAACCAAGCCTTCCGGATCAGCACACCATTCAGCAAAGCCCAGTTCGCGGAAATCTTTGGTTTCCACTCGATAGGCGTCAGCATGATAGACCCGCTGTATTCCGGTGGCACTTGGAGTAGGCAGCTCGTACTGTTTCATTATAACAAAGGTGGGGCTGACAAAAGGCCGATTGGCACCGAGCGCCGCCAAAATTCCCTGTACGAAAGTGGTTTTGCCAGACCCCAGATTACCGTACAAGCAAAGCAATGTCCCAGGCGAAATATCCTGGACAAGTTCACCCCCAAAGGCTTCGGTATCTTCAGGGGAAGCGGTGGTACGGGAGTATTCCATAGTGCCTGTATCCTATCGCAAAATGTTCTTTCTGGCGAGGCAGAGCCGAGATTTGACACCCTCGTTACTCTCTGGTACCTTTGACTATCTATCTTTTTCTCCTGGGATGGATTTCCTATTAGAAATTGAAAATTAGAAATTAGAAATTTTTTCCCGTATGTCTCTCTCCTCGCTCCAGCAATTCGAAGAACTCCTGAAAAAGGCTGCTGCTCCGTTGATTATTCTTCCCAGCTACCCCAGCCGCGATGCCTTGGCCACCGCCTTTGCCCTGGCTTTTTTTCTGAAAAACATCGGCAAAACTGCTTATTTGGCCGGAGAAAACATCACCAAAGACAAAGAGGTCCTAGCCTTTCTCGGCGAACCAGAGCACCTGCTCCCCACTATTACCGGAGCCCGTGATTTTGTTCTGTCATTTAGTACCACCCGCAACAAGATTATCAACGTCCGCACTGAAAAGACCGCTGATGAAATCCGCGTCTATCTCACCCCGGAAAACGGCGCTATCGATCCCCGCGATTTCTCTTTCATCCCGGCTCAATTCAAATTTGATCTGGCTATCGTCATCGGCTCGCCTGACAAAGAACACTTGGGGAAAATCTACGAGGAAAATCCCGATATCTTCTATGAACTGCCTATCATCAATATCGACAATCATTCTGACAACGAACTCTTCGGCCAGATTAACCTCGTCGACATTACCGCTTCTTCAACATCCGAAATATTGGCCGAGATGCTCGAAAAAAATACCCTTTGGCCTATTGATGAGCTGATCAGTGAAAGCTTACTGGCTGGGATTATCAGTGCCACGGAAAGTTTTCAGAAAAAGAATACCACTCCCAAATCCCTCCAAATTGCTTCTCGTCTCATGGACAAAGGAGCCGATCAGCAGAAAATCATCCGTTCTCTCTTTAAAACTCAACCTCTCCATCTCCTCAAGCTATGGGGCCGAGTCATGGCCGGGGTGAAGTGGAACGAGGAACTGAAACTGATCTGGGCCCTGGTCACCGTGGAAGACCTGGTGCAGTCACGCGCTCACGCTGATGATCTGCCACGTGTCCTCGAAAAAATCCGGGGGAACTACTCCTCTGGCCAGTTCTTTCTCATTCTCTATCCAGAAAGTCACATCCAAGTGAAAGGTCTGATTAAAGCTGCGAGCAGTGAAAGTCTCACCCTGCTTTCTGAACGCTTCAAAGAAGGGGTGCTTCATGGCGATACTTTGGAATTCACGCTGGCCGTCAATTCTCTCGACGAAGCTGAACGCCTGACCATCGAAAAAATGCAAACTCTGCTCATTGCTAAGTAATGGGGGCAAAAAGATCTGACAAAAACCATTCATTCTCCTGGGTGGTTTTTTGCTTACAGAATCATATGTGAGGTACAATGTAAGAAACTGCTCATCCATCTCAAACAAATATATTTTCTATGGTCTACGTCGTGCACAAGGATGATGCCTCGTCCGATGCCAATGCCGAATATACCAGCAAGGTCCTCGACGCGCTGCGCTCTCGATCGATCGAAGAAGAGACTGCGCTCGCTGCCGAAAAACATGGGCTGCGGTACCTTGACCTGGGCATCTATCCCGTTGATGAAAAAATCGTTTTTCTCCTTACCAAAGAACAGGCCATGAGCTATGGGGCGGCCCTCTTCCAAAAAGACAAGGGGAAATTGCGTATTGCGCTCTCGGAACCAGAGAACGTGGCAGCCCGCACCGCCCTTACCACTATAGCCACCGACCTGGGATTGGAACCAGAGTTTTTTCTGGTGTCTCGCCCCTCGATCGAAAAGGCCTGGCACGAGTATGACAAGAAGCCACTGATCGAAAACCTGGATTTCATGCACGTCACCCTCAAAGGGGATGATCTTCAGAAATTTGAATCTGACTTCAGCGAGCTTTTGGAAATCAAACACAATGCCTCCAAGATTCCGACCTCGCGTATCCTAGAAATCATTATCGCCGGGGCCTACAAGCTCCGCTCCAGCGATATCCACTTCGAACCCTTCGAGGACACAGTGCGTCTGCGTTACCGAATCGATGGTGAGCTCCAGGAAATCGGCCAGCTCCCAAACGAGATCTACCGCCTGGCCCTCTCACGGGTCAAAATGATTTCGAAAATGAAGATCAATATCCGAGACCGCTCTCAGGACGGACATTTTTTCGTGGAACTGGAAAAGAAGCGCATTGATGTCCGAGTCAACATCATTCCTGGCAACCACGGCGAGAGCATCAATATGCGTCTCCTCACCGGTGAAGAAGCCTTTGTCCCGGTGGAGGAACTGGGGCTGCGTGGCCGTGCCTACGATGAAGTCAAACGCCAGACAGAAAGGCCCTTCGGTATGATCCTCAACACCGGACCGACCGGTTCCGGTAAGACCACTACCCTCTACAGCCTCCTCAACAGCGTCAACTCGCCTCATCTCAAGATTATTACTATCGAGGACCCAATCGAGTACGTCCTCCCTGGCATCGTCCAAACCGAAGTGTCCAAAGACAAGTCCTATACCTTTGCTCAGGGCCTACGCGCCATCGTCCGTCAGGACCCCGATATCATATTGGTTGGAGAAATCCGCGATGAAGAGACTGCTGATATTGCCCTCAATGCTGCCCTCACGGGTCACCTCGTCTTCTCTACCCTCCACACCAACAGCGCTGCCGCCTCTATCGCCCGTCTCATGGAGCTCGGGGCCAAGACCTCCTCCATCGTTACGGGGGTGAGCATCTTCATCGCTCAGCGCCTGGTGCGCATCCTCTGCCCCAAATGCAAGGCTTCCTATGTCCCGGCACAAAAAACCGTGACTGCCCTGAAAAAGATCCTCTCCTATATTTCTCCGAAAGCGGGCGTCGTAATTCCTGATGATATCCCTCTCCTCTACAAGCCCGCCGGCTGCAATGACTGCAACTTCACCGGCTACCGAGGGCGCAAGGGCATCTTCGAAGTCTTTCCGGTCAATGAAAAGATGGGCGCCCTCATTTCTTCCGGTGCTCTGGAAAACGAAATCCGCGCAGCAGCCATCGAGGACGGCATGCTCACCATGAGTCAGGACGGTATCCTCAAAGTGATTGACGGCAACACTACCATGGACGAAGTGTGGGACAGTGCCGGCAAAGAAGAGGCCCTGCAGAGTCTCTACGATGACATCCTCTCCGATAGCAACGTGAAGGAAACGATTGCCAAAGGGGGTACACAAGAAGAGGTGTAACATGAGCAAACAAAAAACCCTCTTCCATGGTGGAGAGAGTTTTTTAGCGTTCGATGTGCTGCTTCAGCTGTAGACAAAACCTCAAGCATAGGAGCGAGAGGAAAGGAAAAGTGTCGAGGTATAGCGCAGCCGAAACCACCCTACCCGGATCTTGGCAACAATTCCCGTGTTGCGGATAAAAGATAGAAATCCCCAATTGTCTACATGTGAAGCAGCCCCGCCCACATTTCACTCGAAAAGAAAAGTACGGCGAGCAGGCCTATAACAAAATAGGTAGACTTGTTTTTCAAATGACCCTTGATAATAGCATGTCTTGGTTTTTTTGTCAAGGAGTGGTACACTACAGAGACAAAGACATCATTTTTTCCCTTATTTGAGCATATTTTCTTATGATTCATTCCGAATTGGAACCACTGGCCGAGGAGCAAAATCTCGATATGACGCTGCGTCCGCAAAGTTTCGCTGACTACATCGGGCAAGACAAAATAAAACGCCATCTCGGTATTTTCATCCAGGCTGCCAAGAAACGAGCAGAAAATATTGATCACGTGTTACTCTACGGCCCGGCTGGATTGGGCAAAACGACGCTGGCACACATCATCGCCAAAGAAATGGGTGTCGGTATCAAGGTCACCTCGGGGCCAGCAATCGAAAAAGTAGGCGACCTCGGC
>JAUYFO010000083.1 GCA_030690925.1 Candidatus Moraniibacteriota bacterium | reverse complement strand
ACAGTGGCCACGCCTTCTAGCACTTTTCCCCATCTTGTTCCTCACCACCTTTGGCGGAATCATCATCGCCCGCAACTTTTTCCCTGACTGGAGCATATTCTCGCTCATCACTTTCGATCTCAAGGACTTAAGTAATGCCCGCTACTACACTACCGTTCCTAACTTCTTTGAGGCCTATCTCCTCGAATGGAACCCGTTGGTTTTCTCCCTCACTCCTATCACACTCCTCGGTTTCGGACTACTCCTCTTTGGACTCTTCCGGAAAAATAAACCAGAATATGCTTTGCAAAGCTACGAGCTGCTCTTTTTCTTCTTGCTCTACACGGTGCTCCTCATCTATTCCAATATCCTCACGACCGCCCGCTACAGTGTCCTCCTCTATCCGCTCTTTGCTTTTCTCGCAGCTCTTGGCTTCTGGCAACTGTGCCACTACCCTGAACATACCAAAGGGTTGCGCATGAAGTACGCCATCACTGGTATACTCTTGCTCGCATCGCTGTGGAGTCTTACTGCTAGTAGCCCCTTCTACTTCAACTACACCAACACCTTCCTGCCAAAATCATCCCTAATCCATGACGCCTGGGGATACGGTGGTTACGAGGCGGCCCAGTATTTGAATAGCCTCCCCAATGCCAAAGAGCTCACCGTGTGGGCCGACTACTACGGGGTATGTGAATTCTTCGTTGGCAAGTGTCTCACCGCCTATACCTTCGACCAAAACGTCGTGTCACCTGATTACTACACCCTGACTCGGCGGGGCAAGGCACGCTACCTCTCCCGCCACCCCCGTTGGGAGCGTCTTTCCGGATTGACCGCCTACCGCTACTACGGGACCACTCATCCTGACTGGCAGCTCTTGATCGGAGACCGTCCCGGCAACTTTATCAAAGTAGTCAAAGTCGAAAAAAACCATTAAAAAATCCCCTCGGAGGGGATTTTTTCCTTGTTACTTCTTTCTTGCCGCGCGCACCCGTTCTGTTTCGTTCAGGTACTGTTTGCGTAAGCGTACCGAATGCGGTGTCACTTCCAGATATTCATCAGCCAAGATAATTTCTAGTCCCCGTTCGATGCTAATCTCGATTGGTGGTGTTAGCTTGATCGCTTCGTCGGCTCCCGAGGAACGCATGTTACTCATCGCCTTGCCCTTGATCGGGTTGACTGCCATATCCGTCCCCTTGGTCACGTTGCCCACCACCATTCCCTCATACACCTCTGTCGAGGGTGCGACATAGAGTGTTCCGCGTTCCTGAAGATTATTGAGCGAAAAGGCTAAGGCCTTACCGGTCGCCATCGAAACCATCGATCCCTCATCACGCTTCTTGATTTCACCAGCATGGGGACGGAAGCCCAAGACACGCGAATAGAGAGTACCCTCACCACGAGTATCTACCATAAACTCTCCACGGTAGCCCAACAATCCACGCGTCGGTACCTCGAAAATGAGCCGAGTATAGCCGCCAGAACCCTCTTTCATTTCCATCATGATGCCCTTGCGCTTGCCCATCTTCTCAATCACGGTACCAGAAACTTCCATCGGACATTCCACTGTCACTTCCTCAAACGGTTCCGACTTCACCCCATCAACATCTTTGATAATCACCTGAGGCTGAGACACTTGCACCTCATAGCCTTCCCGGCGCATATTTTCAAGGAGGATAGCCACATGCAGTTCGCCTCGACCATAGACCTTATAGTGGTCATCAGAAAAATCAATACGCAGGCCGACGTTGATTTCCAATTCTTTCTCCAGACGTTCCCGCAGTTGTTTGTTGGTCACGTACTTCCCTTCGCGCCCAGCAAAAGGCGAATCATTGACCAGAAAATTAAGAGAAATGGTCGGTTCATCAATAGCAATCACCGGGAGCAATTCCTGATCCGGGGTCACACAGAGAGTGTCACCAATATCGATACCCGGGAGACCAGCGATCATGACGATATCACCGGCTTCCACGGTCTCTGTCTCTACTCGTTCCAACCCTCGGAACGTGAACAGTTTCACGATGCGTCCGGTTTCGTTCTTGCCAGTAATGTTACGGATCAGCACGGTGTCATTGACTCGTAGCGTTCCCTCATACACTCGGGCTACCGCCAAACGACCGACGAAATTATCATAGCCTAGGTTAAACGGCTGGGCGCGTAGTGGCTCGCTGGTGGCATGTAAAGCAGCTGGCACCCATTCCAAAATCGTATCCAAAAGCGGCGCCAGGTCCTTGCCCTCTTCTTCCAGACTGAGCTTGGCAATCCCCTGCCTAGCAATAGCGTAGACTACCTTGAAATCCAGCTGCTCATCGTTGGCTCCCAAATCAAGAAACAGCTCGTAGACCATTTCTTTCACCTCTTCTGGACGAGCGGCGGGTTTGTCAATCTTATTGAGCACTACTATCGGTTTCAGTCCCAATTCCAAAGATTTTTTCAACACAAAGCGAGTCTGAGGCATTGGCCCTTCCTGAGCATCCACCACCAGCACTACACTATCAATAGAACGAAGGACACGCTCTACCTCTGAACCAAAATCAGCGTGACCTGGGGTATCAACGATATTGATCTTGGTCATCTCGCGCCCCGATCCAGGAAGTGGATAAAACAAAGCGGCATTCTTGGCATAGATAGTGATCCCGCGCTCCTGCTCCAGAGCATTGGAATCCATCGAAACATTGTCAGCCGTGACCATCCCGGTCTGACGCATCAAAGCATCAGTCAAGGTTGTCTTGCCGTGGTCCACATGAGCGATAATCGCAATGTTTCTAATCTCCATACTCCTCTTCTTCTTTCCAATATATTATTTAGTCGAAAAAAGGCGTTGTAACGCCTTGTTCTTTCTCACAACCACATCTCGCCTATCATACCAGAACACTTACTTTCTGGCAACCCTCTTTTAGCGGGTAAGCAGGTTGATTCGACTGGTAGCAGTCGATAGTGCCTCGGGTATATTCTTTTCTCCCCGCACTACGTTATCAATCATATCAATCAGAATGCCGTCCATCCCCTCCGGATTACCCTGATACTTGTTTTTGGCAATGAGATTCCCATACACAAAGGGAGCCAAAATAACATCCTGCTGTTGTTTTGTGATAATATCACGACGCGCGGCAGGCTTGCCGGTCTCCTCCAAATACTTGCTTGTCGGGTCAAATTCGAATGTAACCTCTTGGGTGGTACCCGTCAAACCATTCGTGAGAGTCATCGTCTTGTTGGTATGCGGCATGGCAAGGTACTTTAGGAATTGCCACGACTCATGGGTACGCAGATAATTCTGTTTTTCCACGCTAATTGGCTCTGCCCCTTCCCCAACAGTGACTACGGCCGCTGGCTTCTCTTTGGCCACCGCATAGCCCCAATAATTCGCCAGGTTGACCAATGTTGCGTCCTGAAACTGTGGCAACGGAGCAACACCGATATTGAGCTTGGCATTCTTCTGTTTGATCGTTTGGTACTGCCAAGAATAGTTGACCATCATAGCCAGTGTCCCCTCGTAAAAGGCATCGATCGAGTAATGTTCTCTAGCATTCCAGGAATAGACCGGGGAGCCGATCCGAGAAAACTGGGTATAGAAATCC
>JAUYFO010000076.1 GCA_030690925.1 Candidatus Moraniibacteriota bacterium | reverse complement strand
AGTTTTTGTTTTTTCGGGTATACTGGTTGGTGTAGTGAATTGTTTTATCCTGACTCTTTTATGGCTGATTATTATGATGTTTTAGGGATTTCTCGCTCGGCTACGTCCGACGAGATCAAAAAGGCTTTTCGTAAGCTGGCTCACAAGCACCACCCGGATAAGAGCTCGGGTGATGAAAAAAAATTCAAAGAAATTAATGAGGCCTACCAGGTGCTCTCGAATTCTGAGAAGCGTCGCAACTATGACCAGCATGGAGAGACGTTTAGTGGCCAGGGGAATGGGAGGGCTTCTTCCCAGGGCGGCCAGGGCTTTGGTGGTTTTGATTTTTCTGGTTTTTCTTCCCAGGGCGGTGACTTTTCTGGTTTCGAAGATATTTTTTCTGATCTCTTCGGTGGGCGGGCGAATAGTCGGGGACGGGCCAAGGCCGGCGCCGATATCCAGGTGGATGTAGAGATTTCTTTTGAAGAAATGGTACGCGGTGTCAAACGGGATATCACTCTTCGTAAGATGTCGGCGTGTGAGACCTGTCGTGGCACGGGCGGTAAGTCGGACTCCAAAGAAACGACCTGTACGGAGTGTCATGGCCAGGGCCAAGTACGACGGACGGTGCAGAGTATTTTTGGGGACATGTCACAGGTGGTGACATGTGATCGTTGTCAGGGGCGAGGGAAAACATTTTCTGAACAATGTTCTGTCTGTCGTGGAGCGGGCCGTGCTCAAAAAGAAGAAACTTTGAGTATTGATATTCCTGCCGGTATGCCTGCCGGCCAAACACTTTCACTTTCTGGTCATGGTGCTGCTGGAGAATCAGGCAGTCGTTCAGGAGATCTCTTTATCACGGTGCACGTGCGGCCACACGCCCGACTGACACGGCGCGGTGACGACATCGTTTCTCAGTACGCCATGAGTTTCGCTACTGCAGCCCTGGGGGACAAAATAGCGATTGAAACGATTGATGGCGAGGTGACCATGAAAATTCCGGCTGGGACGCAATCAGGCGAAGTGTTCCGTATCAGGGGGGCCGGCGTGCCACACCTGAATCATCATGGCCGCGGCGATCACCTGGTTTCCGTAATCTTGGCTGTGCCGAAAAAACTTTCTTCCGAAGAAAAGCGGATTATCGAAGCCCTAAGGGACACACAATAAAAGAGAAGAGAGACCTTTGCCAGAGGTCTCTTTTTTCTTTACAATGACAGAGATGATAGAGTAGTTTGCATGAAAAAGGCATATATTTTCGAAAGGCTGTTTTAGAAAATATCTTCCCTTTTCTTTCCCTATCGTTTCTGCCGAACATTTCTGACTCATTCTGTCGAACAGGGAGCTGCCGAGTCGAGACCATCCTGTCGACGCTCGACTGTTACCAACTCATTCATCAGAAATGTTACCGTCCGAAACAGGAGAAAGAAAATGAAAGATATTTCCTAAAACGTGCTAGTCTTTTGAAACATCTTTTATCCGGTACATTTTTTGACCATGCCCACCTGGAAATATAAAATTACTACACTGCCGGAGAGTGCCGAGGGGCAGCAGCTTCACCCAGTGATAGAGGCGCTCTTGACCAACCGGGGCTATGTCACGGAAGCAGCCCGGCAGGATTTTTTGTCGGCTAATTTCGATCGGGATATCCATGACCCCTTTCTCTTTTCTCAGATGGAGAAAATCGTGGTTCGCATTGGAGAAGCACGAGAAAACAAAGAAACAATTGGTGTTTTTGGTGACTTTGATGCTGATGGAGTGACCTCCTCGGTTATTATGCGCGAGGGGTTGCAGGCACTCGGTATTATGGTCGAGGTATATATTCCAGAGAAATTGAACGAGGGACATGGTTTCAACATTCTGGCGGTGGATTTTTTTGAGAGTAAGGGTATCAAGCTGGTGTTGACGCTTGATTGTGGGATGACCAATCATGAAGCTATCACTGAGGCGAAGCGGCGTGGGATTGCGACGATTGTTATCGATCATCACCACGTCCCGCCGGTGTTTCCAGAGGCCTTTGCTATTGTGAATCCCAAGGTAAAGACCGAAACCTATCCTTTCCGGGAATTATGCGGCGCGGGAACCAGTTTCAAGGTGGTGCAGGCTCTCTACCAGCGCTACCTACCCAAAGAGGTGGATCAACTGAAGTGGCTGCTTGATGTTGTGGCTGTTGGCACGGTCGCCGATGTCATGCCGCTCGTCGGTGAGAATCGAGTCATCGTGAAGTATGGCTTGATCGTATTAGGAAAAACTCGGCGGGTGGGGTTTCAGGAAATGTTCGCGGTCGGAAGGATTCTTATTGATGAAGAGCACCTGCCTGATGCTCATGCTATCGGCTTTCAGATTGCGCCGCGTATCAACGCTGCTTCTCGCATGGCTCACGCTATGTTGGCGCACCAGCTGTTGATGGAACGCAACCCGGTGCACGCACGGACTATGGCGCTCGAGCTTGAGGATTGTAATGTCAGACGGCAGAAGGTGAGCGCTACAGTAACCGACCAGGTACGGGTCATTGCGCTTGAAAAGTATGCCGACAAGAAATTCATCTTTGCTGCCGATCCACACTTCCCCTATGGAGTGGTAGGGTTGATCGCTGGACGGATCGCTCGGGAGTTTCACAAACCGACCTGTGTCATGACCAAGGGTGAGACCACAAGCACGGGTTCGTTTCGCAGTATTCCGGAGCTTAACATCATCGAAGCTATCGAACAGTGTGGAGAGTTGTTGGAAAAATTCGGTGGCCACGCTCAGGCAGCCGGGATGACTATCAAGAACGAGCATATGGATGCCTTTTATGAAAAATTTAATGCTCTAGTAGAAAAAGAGCTTCGGGACGTGGTGACGGAACCAGAACAATGGATTGATCTTGTGTTGCGGCCGGAACATATCACCCCCAAACTTTATCGTGACCTGTGTCTTTTGGCACCGTTTGGGGAGGGGAATCCTGAGCCGGTATTTGCTCTCGAGAATATGGTGGTGCATGAATCACGTCTGGTGGGCAATGGCAGTAAGCATTTGAAGTTGGCGCTTGTTTCCAAAGAGGGCGGCAAGTGCTTTGATGCTATCGGATTTTCTTTGGGCAAAGATTTCCCCGATGTCAAAGAACATGACATTTTCGATGTTGCTTTTACGCTCGATGAAAACACCTGGAACGGCTCAACCTCGCTTCAGTTCAAGCTGGTGGATATGAAGCCCAAATAGGATTTTTCTGATATACTGAAAGTATGGAAAAAATAGTCATGTACAGCGATGGAGGGTCGCGGGGCAATCCGGGGCCGGCGGCTTTGGGTGTCTTTATTGAGACGCTTGATAAAAGTTTTGGTGACTTTTTGGGGACGAAGACTAATAATGAGGCCGAATATGCCGCTATTGTGGCGGGCCTGAAGAAGATTAAGTCATTGATTGGCAAAGAAAAAGCTAAAAAGACCAAAGTGGAGTGTCGTATGGATAGTGAATTGGCCTGCCGCCAACTCAATCATATCTATAAGATAGAAAATGAAAAATTACAGCCGTTATTTTTTCAGGTGTGGAACTTGATGCTTGATTTTTCCGGAGTGACCTTTGTTCATGTGCGCCGAGAATTAAATACCAAGGCTGACGCCGAGGCCAACAAGGCGATGGACCAAGCTACTAAGCAAAAATTACTGCTCTAAAAACCGTGTTTCGCAAAAGAAATATCATTTTAGTTCTCATCATCTCGGCGAGCGCCCTCGCCTGGTGGTATTTTCGTGTAAAGAATACAGGGGAAGCGGTGCAAACAGAAATAGTTCGCCGCGGTGATGTAGCGGAAACGGTTAGTGTCACGGGTGAGTTGGTACCGGAAACCTATGCTGATCTTTCCTTTGCCAGCGCCGGCATCATCGATGCTGCTTTGGTGAAGGCGGGAGATGTTGTTATCGAAGGGCAGGTGATTGTGTCACTCGATCGTGAAGTGATATCTTCACAACTGAAAGATGCGCGGCTTGCGGCCCGGATTGCTGAACAGAATGAGCAGTTGATCCTGCGCGATCGTTTGTCTTATGCTCCAGAAGAACGCGCAGCCAAGAAGTTGGCGTCTGCTCAAGCTCGGGAGAAAGTCCACACCATTGAAGCAGAGATGGCAGCGAGCGTTCTGCGTACACCATTTGCTGGCGAGGTGTCGAGGTTTGATGCTCGAGTGGGGGAAGGAGTGACTCTCGGGAAGGTGATGGCGCGTGTTATCAAACCAGGAGCCTACTTGCTTGAGTCCCGGGTACCTGAGTCGGATATTGCCAAAATCAAGCTGGGGATGACGGCTAAGATTACCTTTGATGCTCTTACTCAGGATGATATTTTTGAAGGGGAAGTAGTGACTATCGATCCGGCTTCGACCGTGGTGCAGGACGTGGTTTCCTATACGGTGCAGTTTCGTCTCAAGTTAGGTGATGAGCGTCTGAAAGAGGGGATGACGGGTAATATCGATATCGAAACGGATAAGCGTACGGGTGTCTTGTGGGTACCGTACCGAGCGCTTACCAAAGAAGGCACCAAGACCTATGCCGAAATGAAGCGGGGTGAGCAGGGTTTCGAAAAAGTGGTGGTGACGACTGGCCTGGAGGGTGACGAGGGTACCGTGGAAATCACATCTGGACTAACAGAGGGTGATGCGGTGACTATCGGAGCGACACAAAAGAAGTGATTCTTTTGAAAACACAGTCATCAAAGCACAAAGGCCAAACGTGGTTGATTGCTGTGGTTTGAGAATGGCTCGCCGTGTGGCTTTTTGTGTAATGAGTTTTGTGTTTTTTACTCTATGTCTTTGATCCGTGTCCACAATTTGGAGAAGATTTATGACAATGATGGTGTGAAAACCCGCGCTTTGACGGGGGCCAGTTTTGTTATTGAAAAAGGAGAGTTTCTTTCCATCATGGGTCCATCGGGATCGGGGAAATCTACCCTCATGCAGGTCTTGGGCCTACTCGATCGGGCTACCGGCGGTACCTACGAGCTTGACGGCAAGGACGTGACTCAATTTTCTGATAATGAATTGGCACGCTTGCGCAATAAGAAGATCGGTTTTGTGTTTCAGGCATTTAATCTTTTGCCCAAGACGACGGTGGCGGAAAATGTCGAGTTGCCGCTTCTGTATGATGACAAGATCGTCGAATCCAACCAAGAGCGAGTGAGAGCGGCGCTCGAGGCGGTGGACATGCTACACCGGGCTGATTATCTTTCTAATCAATTATCCGGTGGAGAAAAACAGCGGGTGGCTATCGCCCGGGCCCTGGTCAATAATCCGGAGATTATTTTTGCCGATGAGCCGACCGGAAATCTGGATTCCAAATCTGGCCTGCAGGTCATGACTATTTTGCAGCGCCTCAACCAGGCGGGCCGCACCATTATCCTGGTGACACATGAGACATCCACCGCCGAACATGCCAGGCGCATCCTCTCTATGAAAGATGGTGAGATTGTCAATGATCAGTTGGTGGCCGGTCGTCGTTTTGCTGATAGTGAAGCCGTACTGAAATAGTTGTGGTGTCGGCAACTTGCTTTCCAATGAGGCCGTATGAAAATATCTGATCCGATCAAGATTGCCTACCGATCGCTTACTTCATCGAAGCTGCGCTTTTTGCTGACGGTGCTCGGAGTGGTGATCGGGGTGGCGGCTGTCATTATGGTCATGGCCATTGGGGCGAGTGCTCAAAAACTGGTGCTTTCTCAGGTGGAAAATGTTGGGTCCAACTTGGTAGTGGTGCTTCCTGGAGCATCGGAAGAAAAGGGTCCGCCGGCCGGGGCACTCGGTATCGTGACGACCACGTTCAAAAATGATGATCTCAAGGCGCTCAGAGCCAAACGCAATGTTCCTCATTTGCTGGCTGTTTCAGGTTACGTCAGTGGTTCAGCTACCATCGAATCCCCTATGCAATCATTTGAAGCCAGTTTTCAGGGGGTATCGCCGGCCATGGCCGAGGTAGAAGATATCGCTGTCGCTGTCGGACGGTTCTTCTTTTCTGAAGAAGAAAGCAGTTTGGCACGAGTGGTGGTCCTGGGGGCCAGTCGGGCTAAGGATCTTTTTCCAAATCGTGACCCAATCGGAGAAATTATCACCATCAAAAACAGTCCTTTCAAGGTGATTGGGGTCTTGGAAGAGCGAGGGTCGGCGGCTTTTTCCAATCCGGATACTCTCATCTATGTGCCGTTGGATACCGCTCAGAAGATCCTGCTTGGGATCAACTATCTCAATTTTGCGCGCGGCAAGGTGGACGCTCCAGAGAATATCGAACGCACGATGGCAGATATGACCTTGCTTTTGCGGAAACAGCATGACTTAGAAGAAGGAGAAGAATCCGATTTCTCCATCCGCAGCACCAAGGCGGCACTCGGGCTCCTTACCAATATCACTGATGTGCTCAAATATTTCCTCATTGCTATCGCTTCGATCTCCCTTTTGGTCGGTGGTATTGGGATTATGAATTCCATGCTCATCTCGATTTCGGAACGGATTCGCGAGATTGGTCTGCGCAAGGCTGTGGGGGCGCGACCGGAGCACATCATCACTCAGTTTCTGATTGAGTCATCGTTTATCACTCTTATTGGCGGATGTATCGGAGTGATCTTCGGAGTTTGTATCGCTTATGTAGTGGCTCTCATTATTCCGCACCTCGGCTATGACTGGCAGTTCTACGTGCCGCTTTCTTCGGTGATTATCGGTTTTTCCGTGTCGCTGCTCATTGGTATCGTTTTCGGGCTGTACCCTGCCCTCAGGGCATCGAAAGTCAGCCCCATGGAATCCTTGCGTTACGAGTAAACTTTTTATGTATCACCAAACAAACGACCGTATGGCTCATGATTTGAAGAGACGCTATGTTTAGGAGGCAATTCATCCCACTTTTCTTTGCGGTGAGGACGATCCGTACCCATAAGATGCGTACGGCGTTGGCGCTGTTGGGCGTGGTCATCGGCGTGTTTGCGGTGGTGGTAGTGACGGCGCTTGGTGAAGGGGTTAAGGGATTTATCCTGGGACAGGTGGAGAGTTTCGGGGCGGATGTCATCCAAGTAGAGGTGAAGGTACCCAATACCACCATTATGTCGAGCGAGAATGCCACCTCGCGAGCGCAGGGGACACAGATTACCACGCTTACGGTGAAAGACGGTGCCGCGATCAAGAAGTTGCTAAACGTCGCCGGAGCCTACGCTGGGACTATTGGTCAGGAACGGGCGACCTACGGGTCTGTGGGTAAGCGCATCTCGCTCTTCGGGACGGGCGCAGATGTCACGCTGGTAGATGAGAACGCCAAACTTGAGAGCGGCCGTTTCTTTACCGAAGAAGAAGATGACAGCCTGGCTAAGATTGTGGTGCTCGGGAGTGAAACCAAAGAAACATTTTTTGGGGGGAGTGATGCTGTCGGAGAACTGATCACTCTCAAGGGGGAAAAGTATCGGGTCATTGGTGTTCTGGCGCCGCGGGGAGCGGCTGCTTTTTTCAATCTTGATACTTTCACTTATGTACCGGTGCAGACTCTGCAAAAAAAGATTCTGGGGGTTGACTACGTACAGTTTGTGTCGGTTAAGATGGCCGATGCCACGCGCGAAGCGGAGACAGTAGCTGATATCGTCGCCTTGCTTCGTAAGCGCCATAATATCACCGATCTCAATAAAGATGATTTTGCGGTGACATCAACCAAAGAGGCTCAAAAAATATTGGGTGATGTTTTGGGTTCACTTTCGATACTGCTTCTGGCGCTCACTGCTGTCTCTTTGGTGGTGGGCGGAGTGGGGATCATGAACGTCATGTACGTGTCGGTGTCCGAACGGACGGCTGAGATTGGGTTGCGCAAGGCAGTGGGGGCCACTTCTCGCAGTATCTTGCAGCAGTTTCTGTACGAAGCCCTAATTATCACTCTTTTTGGGGGACTTATTGGTATTATTCTCGGGATGCTCCTCACTCTGGCACTGAGCGCCCTCTTTGCTTCTCTGGGTTTTGCTCTGCCACTACGCTTTTCTCTGCAGTCATTTTTACTGGGAGCAGGATTTTCTATGGTCGTGGGAGTGGTCTTCGGTTTGGCACCGGCCTACCGGGCCTCCCGACTGACTCCCATGGAGGCCCTACGACGAGACTAGTGAAAAAAGTATCTAGGGATTCTTTTGGTAGAGCGCCCTTACTTCGCTTAATGTTTTGGGGGTGGTCGTGTCATTCTCATTGCCGGTGGTGTATTGTTCTACTCGACCTTTTTTCATTTTTCTCGCTTTTTCTGGAGAAATTTCTCGTCCAGTTTTTTTGTCGATGTAAATAGTTTTTGTCTGTGGAAGAGGGAATGCGGCGATATATTGCTCGCTTTCCCGTTCGTAAGCCACGAAGCCGGTTTCAGGAAATTGTTTGAGTGCCTGATCAATAAAGGCTCGCCAAATGGGAGCGGCCACAAAGATGCCATCAGCCCCATCGGCCATAGGGCGATTGTCATTGTTACCCACCCAAACTGCAGCCGCGATAGAGGGAGTGTAGCCGACGGTCCAGGCATCGCGGAAGTTTTGGGTGGTGCCGGTCTTGGCTGCTACGGTGATGCCAGGAGGGAAGGCGAGTGGGCTACGGGGACCAAAGATCGGTGTCCGTGAGGCATTGTCGGAAAGGATAGAGTTTATTTTTCGGGCGGTCTCAATGCTCAGTACCTGTTCGCCGGTTGGTTTCCTTGCGAGTGCCACTCTGTTTCCATCACGATCACGAAGTTCAGCAATGCTCGTCACGGGATGCGTTCGTCCCTCTTGGCCGAACACGGAAAAAGCATTAGCCATATCAAGTGGCCGTACTTCGGCACCACCAAGGACCAACGAGAGCCCATAGCGTTTGGGATCGGTCAGGGTCGTAATCCCGAGGCGCGTGGCGAGGTTGATGGTGTCGGCTACACCGGCTAGGGCCAGAGTTTGCACGGCCGGGACATTGAGTGACATAGCCAGTGCCTGACGCATGGTGAGGCGCCCATGGAAACGGCCAGCGTAGTTGCGCGGGATGTAGTCTTTCCCGGAACCATCGGGACCGAAGTTAATTGGGGTATCGTAGATTATTGTTTCGGGTTGGAAACCTTTCTCAAAGGCGGTGGCGTAGGCGAAGGGTTTGAAGGCGGAACCTGGTTGACGTTTTTCTGTCGTGACATTGACGTTGCCGTCGATACTGTAATCGTAGTAATCTTTGGACCCGACCATGGCCAGGATATCGCCGGTTTTGGCATTGATTGCAACGAGAGCGGCATTGCTGGCCCCACGAGCCATGTTTTTTGCCGCGCCCTCACGGACGACTTGCTCAGCCACGTGCTGCAGATCAAGATCAAGGGTGGTGACGATACGGAATCCTTTGGTACGTAAATCTTTTTCAGAATATTTTTTTTGTAATTCTTCGAGAACAGTGAAAACAAAGTGGGGGGCGGTGATAGTATCTTGTCTCTGGGTAATCTCTACGAAGGTATCAGTATTGACAGCGGTAGCAAATTCGGTTCGAGAAATGAGACCGAGGGTGTACATTTGAGTGATAATACTTTTCTGGCGCGTTTTGAGTTCTGCGACATGGTCTTTGTAAGGAGAGAAGTACGTTGGGGCGTTGGGCAGAGCAGCCAGAAGAGCACTTTCATCAAGGGAAAGATCTCGAGCGGATTTCTGGAAAAACATCTGGGCTGCTTGTTCCACTCCGTAGGTGTTGGAACCGTAGGGAACGGTGTTGAGGTAGAGATCGAGGATTGCTTCCTTGGAAATGGCGTGGTCAATCTTGATGGCGAGCAGGGCTTCGCGCACTTTTCGTATCAGAGTACGCTCGTTATTCAAGAACAAGGCGCGGGCTAGTTGCTGAGTGATGGTCGAGCCACCCTGTTTGATACGGCCGCTTGCGATATTGGCTTCGAGGGCGCGCAGGATAGAGAGCGGGTTGATGCCTTTGTGGATGTAGAACTGGGCGTCTTCGGAAGCGATAGTGGCTAGACGCAGCGAATCCGGGATGGCATCGTGGGGGATGAGGGTGCGGTTTTCTTCGTCGTAGAGGCGGTAGAGTTCTACCTGGCCGGTGCGATCGTAGATGACGGAGGGGAGTTTCCAGGGGTAGCTTCGGATGTGATCGATACTGGGGATGCCGAAAAGATAGATGGCAAACAGTCCAAAAATGATGCCACTTCCCACCAGGATGGCGATGTGAATGCTTTCGAGAAAAAGAGTGGTAAATGACTTTTTGAGGGTGGCGACGGTCATACGGAAATGTTTTGAGATTTTTCAGGATATTATGGTACAGTAGAAGTATAGAGCGCTTCTGTCAATTCTATGAAATTACCTGTCCTCAAACCGCTGTATTTTTTTCTGCGTGCCTGGAGTTTCCCCGTAGTCTGGGAGATATCCGTCGGGGCGGTGGTTTTTCGTACGATCAACAAAGAACGGTTGTACCTGCTTTTGCACTATCCCAGTGGCCATTATGACTTTGCCAAGGGTCACGTCGAAGACAAAGAGAGTGAAGAAATGACGCTGCGGCGCGAGACCGAGGAAGAAACAGGCATCAAAGATCTGAAAGTTTTTCCTAGGCGGATCAGTATCCGTTACTTTTACATTGCCCGAGGGACAGAACGCGAGAAGCGTCTGCGCAATGCCGAGGGCGTCTGGATTTTTAAAGAGGTGGCCTTTTATCCAGCCGAGACACAGACGCCCGACGTGGTGATTTCTCATGAACATCAGGGCCACTCGTGGGAGCGTTATGAAGCGGCTCTGAAACGGGTGACCTTCGACAACGCTAAGCGCGTGCTCAAGGAAACAGAAGAATATCTTCGGAGCACCTTCTAGGTTTTTTTGTTTTTTAGGATTGTATCGTCTCCAGACGATCGTCTCTAAACGATACAATTGAAACAGGGTGGAAAGAAGGAGCTTTTCTATAAAAATTCAAAAGCCGCACAGTGAGGAGTGTGCTGGATTTTGGTTTGCAGAGCAGATTTGATTCCAATTTTACATTATACACCTAAAACTGAGTTTTGTCAATTCATATTCGAAATAAATGGCTTATAATAGGTATTATTTTGAATGAAGTATTGCTTTTTGAGAAAAATAGTGTATAGTAAAGCATTGCTTTCAGAGACTAAACCTTTTCTTCTCCTTAGAAGCCGGACTTCGAAGTCCGGCTTCTAAGGAACTGCTCTATGCTGACCCTCAAAAACATCCGCAAGAATTTCGGTACCCACCGTGTCCTCGACAAGGTGTCTTTTTCGTTGGGCGAGGGGCAAAAAGTAGCCCTGGTGGGACAAAACGGTGTGGGAAAATCTACGCTGCTCAAGATTGCGGCTGGACTAGAGTCCTTCGACAAGGGTGAGCTGATTATCCCTAACCGCTGTCTGATTGGCTACCTGCCGCAGGAAGCGCTGGCACTCCCTGGCGAGACGCTCATCGACTACTTGCGTCGCATGGTCGGGCTGGCCGATCTAGAACGAGAGATGAAACGGCTTGAAGATGATTTGGAAGATAAAAAGGTTTTGGAAGAATACGAACTGGTGTCGGCGGACTACGAACGTCTGGGAGGTTATGATTTCGAACGGCGCGCCATGCGTGTGCTGGAGGGATTGTTTCTCTCTCATGTGGGATTGGAGCGGCCACTAATAGAGCTTTCTGGTGGAGAGAAACGCAAAGCAGCTTTGGCGGGGGTGCTTCTTCGGGGTGTTGATATCTTGCTGCTTGACGAGCCGACGAATAATCTGGATCTACCGGCCTTGTTGTGGTTGGAAAACTTTTTGCGTCGTTCTAAAGCCATCTGTCTTATTGCCTCGCATGATCGGCGCTTTCTCGATTATGTGGTCAAGAAGGTGATTGAGATTGATTGGTTTAAGCGTGAGGCCATAATGTACAGCGGCGGGTGGAGCGAGTTTGCCGAGATGAAGGCCCATGCTTCTCGGCGCCACAAGGAGCAGTATCGAATACAGGAAGAAGAACGGGAGCGTTTGCACGTTTCCATGGAACAGAAAAAGGATTGGGTGGAACGGGTCAAGGCGCGCGTGGCCCCAGACAACGACAAACTAACCTCGAACTTTAAGAAAGAACGGGCGACACGTAAATTTGATGCTTCGGCCAAGGCACTTGAAGGTCGGGAGAAGCGTCTGAATGATATCGATAAGCCTCAGGAACGCCTACCGCTTAATATCAATTTGGCAACGGAAAAAAACGAGGAGAGTGGAATCGTGTTGAAACAGTTGGTGTTTGGTTATCAGGGTGCTGCCCATGACAAAGCGTTTTTCCGAGGTGGGCCTATTGACCTCCAGATTCCACTCGGTGCCCGGGTTGCCTTTTTGGGGAATAATGGCGTGGGGAAATCGACGCTGCTACAAACCATTACCGGAACTTTGCCACCACTGAGAGGTGAAGTACGCTGTGGCAGTGCGGTGGTTTTCGGCTATCTGATGCAGGAACACGAAAATATTTCTCAAACTATAACACCGCGTGAACTGTTCAAGAAACGGTTGCCGGATTTCAATGCTGATGTGGCGGTGCTCTGTCTGTCGAGTTTCCAATTTCATCCTGGTGTTTTGGATGACAAGATTGCTAGTCTCAGCCCAGGGGAACGGGTGCGGCTCATCTTGGCGCTGCTCACCATGCTTAGGGCTAATGTTTTGGTGCTCGACGAACCGACCAATCACCTCGATCTCGATGCTATTGAGGCGCTGGAAGAGGCGCTGGCTGTCTATCCGGGGACGATTCTTCTGGTGACCCATGATCGTTTGTTTCTGGAGCGCGTAGAACTCTCGGCCAAATATCTTTTGGAGCGGGGTAAGCTCGAGCTGGTGAAAAACTATGCCGAGTACGAGCAGGCGGCGCTGCCGCAGGTGAAGCGGGTGCTCAAGCGTTTGGAAGAAAAGTACGGCAAGTAATCGGAAAGTGGTCAAAAAGGCTTTGATTTGCCTAGATTTTGAGTTTCCGGTATACTCGAAAGCATGAAACAACAGGTAAAAATTCGCTACCAATTCGCATTGGTACTGCTTCTTGGTTTGGTGTGCGGCGTTATTTCCTATCCGCAGATGGTGAAGTTTATGCCACCGCTCTTCGCCGTTTTTGACGCGCTCAAGGTGAATAAGGGACTGGATCTCCAGGGTGGGATTCATCTGGAGTACAAGGCCGATGTCTCGCAGATCGAGAGTACCAAGGTGAAC
>JAUYFO010000048.1 GCA_030690925.1 Candidatus Moraniibacteriota bacterium | reverse complement strand
TCTGGGATATCTTTTTTAGGGAAGTGAAGCAACACTGCCTGAAGAAAAATGCCATCAAACTCTTTTGTAAGTGAGGAGATATCACGGATGTCCAAGACTTGAAACTCGGCCTCCGGTACTTCACGTTTGGCAATCTCGATAAAGTTCGGTGCAAAATCAATCCCCGTCACCTGAAATCCTTTGTCTGCTAAAATTTTCGATTTCGTTCCCCCGGCACAACCAGCGTCCAATACCGTGCCTCCTAGTGGAAGTAGCGCCGCAAAGCGCTCCATCCCCGCCATCCACCAATCATCAGCCAAGTGATCCTGATGCCAGCCCTTGGCTATTTTGTCGTAGGTGTCACGTAAGTTCATATTTTTTATATTTCGACTCCAAACTTTTTGATGGTCTTGACTTGATCATGAAAGGCGGAATGCAGTGGTTTGGGAAGCTCGTTCATACGAAACCACCTCAACTCTTCCATCTTGTCCGGCTCGCCAATACGTACTTTTTTCGAATCGACTTGGGCCACAAAGAGGAGCGCTACCCAATGGGTAGGTTCTTGGTGCTGATTAACTCGCAGGGCGTTCCGTATACCGGCAAACTGCAACTTCTTGGGTTTCACACAATACTCTTCCTCTATCTCACGGGTCACCGCTTGCTCTGGCGTCTCGCCGAACTCCATTGAGCCTGATCCAGTGTCCCACTTGCCAATCTCATCACGACAGTTTTTGCTTCGTCTGTGCATGAGGAAATTCCCTTGACCATCATGGCACAGGAACACACATGTCACTCCGATAAAATCCACACCCTTTTTCAGATCAAAAGATTTTTTCATATCGCTTCACCAAAAACCTCTTCCTTAACCTTCCTGACCTCCTTTTCGTCTTCGATAATAACACTCTTGTGTAGCTTGTAGAGTAGTGGAATGACACCGCAAGTAACACATTTTCCCCAGTGACAACCTTTCTGCTCATGATGAAGTTTACGACACATCGCCAGTTCCTTTTCAAATATTTCCTGGTCCATATCATTTCTTCCCGTGGCACCCACCCATTCCACTCACAGCAGATGAAGACGAGTAGGCCTCTTTATTTATGTTCTGGGGCGTTGATCATGCCGCATTTTTTCCATTTTTTTCCTGATCCGCAGGGACAAGGATCATTACGGCCGACGGTGTCTTCTTTGATCAATGGGATTTGCTTTGATGCTTCACCTCCTTGAGCCGAACCAGCCGAAGCCTGAGCCTCGCCTTTCAAAGTAGCAAAGGACTCGATATTTTCACTAGCACCGCGGAACTGCATCTCACGTGGCCGTTCCTCGGCCAAAGCCTCGTTTCTCTGTTCTACCTTCAGAATGGTCATCAGGTAGGTTTTGCGCACCGTGTCCATCAGTCCCAAGAAGAGATCAAAGGCTTCGCGCTTGTATTCGATCAGTGGATCACGCTGGCCGTAGCCGCGCAGCCCGATTCCTTGACGCAGGTAGTCAATTTCATCGAGATGGTTCATCCACAAGGTATCAAGCGAGCGCAAGTAGAGTGACTTCTGAATAGTACTCCACAGTTCCTTGCCGATTTGTTGTTCCTTTTGATTGTAAATCTTTTTTGCCTCGCCCAAGAGATGTTCCAGGATAAGACCACGCTTCTCTACTTCGTCCTTAGAGCGGTCATCACGGATGGTTTCCAGTTTCTTGAGCGCCTCTTTTTCATTGAGAGTCGGGAATATGGCGTTGGCTTCATTGACAATCTCTGCCACGTTCCACTCACCCTCTTCTACCGCGGTGTGAAAACCGATGACGTGATCCAGTTCTTCGGCGATAAGGCGCAGTGTTTCGTTCTTAAAGTCATCCATTTCGAGCACCGTCCGTCGTTTACGGTACACCACCTCACGCTGCTTGTTCATGACATCATCATAATCGAGTACGTGTTTGCGAATATCGAAATTGAAACCTTCAATCTTGGACTGGGCACTCTCGATAGTCTTGGAAATGATCTTGTTCTGAATCGGCTCGTTGTCAGGCAGTCCGAGGGTTGTCATCATGCTCTTCATCTTTTCCCCGCCAAAGCGCCGCATCAGCTCGTCTTCCAGGGAAACAAAAAACTGAGACGCCCCGGGATCTCCCTGGCGCCCGGCCCGACCACGAAGCTGGTTGTCGATACGTCTGGCTTCATGGCGCTCGGTACCGATAATTATGAGTCCACCTACTTCGCGCACCCCGATTCCCAGTTTGATGTCGGTGCCACGTCCCGCCATGTTGGTGGCGATGGTGATACTGTTCTTTTGTCCGGCGTTGGCGATAATATGAGCTTCCCGTTCGTGGTTCTTGGCGTTCAGCACCTCATGGGTGATACCTTCCTGAGTGAGAAGGGTACTCAAATACTCAGACTTCTCAATCGCTACCGTACCAATCAACACCGGCTGACCAGTAGCATGGAGCTCTTTCACATGCGCCACGATCGCATGAAACTTAGCTTCTTCGGTCTTATAGACGATATCCGGCAAGTCTTTGCGCGTCATGGGGCGATTGGTCGGAGTCTCGAGCACGTCAAGCTTGTACACCTTGGAGAGTTCCTCGGCCGAAGTAGTGGCTGTGCCGGTCATGCCGGCCAATTTCTCATAGAGACGGAAGTAGTTCTGGAAGGTGATGGTAGCGAGTGTGCGTGATTCACGCTGCACCGTCACCCCTTCTTTGGCTTCGATGGCCTGGTGCAGTCCCTCGCTGTAGCGCCGGCCCGGCATGAGGCGCCCCGTGAAATCATCCACGATAATTACTTGGTCATCCTTCACCACGTAATCGCGGTCGAGCTTGAAAATGATATTGGCCTTGAGTGACTGCTCCAAGTGATGCACGTACTGGACATTGCCCGAAGCATAGATATTCTCCATGCCCAGCAGATGCTCTACGCTATTCATCCCCTCGTCAGTCAGTGTCACTACCTTCATCTTCTCATCAACCGCATAGTCCTTTGAGACCTGTAGAAGCGGCACGATACGCGCAAAGCGTTCGTAGAGTTTGGTCGATTCACTGTCCGGCGCCGAAATAATAAGCGGTGTCCGAGCCTCATCGATCAGAATAGAGTCCACTTCATCTACAATAGCGAAATTAAGCTTTTTTTGAACCATTTCTTCCAGAGATGAAACCATATTATCCCGCAGGTAATCAAAGCCAAATTCGTTGTTGGTACCATAGGTGATATCGGCAACATACGCCTCCCTTCGGGTGATTGGGAGCAAATTTTCCATTTCGACGCTAACCTCGTCGGTATCTGTCACTTTCGAAGTGAAGCGATACGACACACTCTGACCCACAATACAGGCAGCCGTGAGTCCCAGCGCTTCGTAAACCTTACCCATCCAGTTACAGTCACGCTTAGCCAGGTAGTCATTGACCGTCACCACATGCACTCCTCTCCCAGAAAGGGCGTTGAGGTAAATCGGCAGCGTGGATGTAAGCGTCTTACCTTCACCCGTTTTCATTTCAGCAATCTTGCCATGATGAAGCGCAACACCACCTAGGAGTTGCACATCATAGTGCCGTTCTCCGATAACCCGTTTCGCCACCTCACGCACCACCGCATAGACCTCGGGCAAAAGATCATCTATAGTTTCACCGGCCGTGAGTCGCACCTTGAATGCCTCGGTCTTTTTCTTCAGGTCATCGAGAGAGAGTATCTGCAGCGCTGGCTCAAAGGCATTGATTTTGGCGACAATGGGAAGAAACTTTCTTACTTCACGTTCGTTGGAACCGAATATTTTTTCCAAAAATGACATAGTGGTAGAATAATGATCTCTTATTTAAGCCATAAAATCCATTTCATTGTAACAAAAAACAAAGCTCCCGTAAAGGGAACCTTGTTCTACCTTTGGATAGCTGCCCACTCCCTAGAACCGCGCGGACTCGTCCGTTACCAAGCTCTTCTTGATAGAACGACTGCCTCGCCGTTTCAAGTCACGGCTACGATTCTTCTTCTTACCAATCTGATTCTCCAGTTCATCAATAACGATATCGGTCGAGCCCTCGATACTGAGTGTCGTCTCCTCAGCGCGGTGCAAATCATGCGGCGTCTTAACCATAATTTCCACCCGGAATTTCCCCTGTTTGTTCTGTCCCACTTCCACTTCAAATTGGGTAACAGGATCAACCAATTTTTCAATTCGCCCTAGGCGCTTCACGATATAGTCCCTCGTCCGGTCATCGATATTCACGCCCTTGAATAAGAAACGTGTCTTCATACTCAGTGGTACTCCTTCTACAATTTATTGCTAAATCGTAGAATTAGTAAATTAATTGCTTATCTGAAATTACTATCCTGAGTTTAGTATAACGATTTTTACACCCTTCGTCGAAGTTGTCCCACTGGGCATAGTTGTACACCGATCCTAGATACCCAGACTAGCAAAGAGGGTATTGAGAAAAAACGGAATAGCAAACAGTAGCCCGATTAGAGGCAAAATAACCATGGCTAGCGTCCCAATCAGCGTCCACAAAAAATACTTGCGGGTTTTCTCTGTCGACTGATAAATCATCTCCAACTTCTGGTCCTGGGCCTGTAGTTTCTGTAAAATTTCTTGTTCCATATTCTTTTTTTAATGATTACATACAGTATATCACGTCACTGATTGCACAAAAGAAAAGGGATGGCTGGGTATTACTCAGTCATCCTCTGTGTTGTCAACTCAAAGCCCTGCTACTGCCAATCTCCGGTGTAGCGACGGATAGCCTTCGGGTCATCGGCCTGGGCAACACATCTCTCCTCAAATCCCTGCTGAGGAGGATCCTGTTCCCCTTCTCCCATTTGCATTTTGGTAGACACGGGAAAGGGATTGATCCAGTAGTGCCGCCGGAGACAATCGACGATGCACGACTCGCTGCAGAACTCTCCTACCAAGCCTTCGGCATGTCGCGAATCTGCGAACAACACTAGGCGTTTGCACCAGCAACATCCAATATGACCTTCCGTCATGCGCGCCTCCTGATTATTAAAAACCCACCAAACAAAAAACGAAAGGCTTGCCCCCTCGTTTCACTGATATTCTCAATTGTCTTGTGTTCATTTTTTTGAGCACTGCTTACTCTTCCATTATACCACAAAAAATGAATCTTGTCCAGTACGTCCTCTAGAAGCCGACATATTGCACTTCTTCTGTAAGCTTGATGTGGAGCTCGTCACGCACTCGCGTTTTGACCAGACTGGCTAGGGTGACGATATCGAGCGCCGTAGCATGGCCAGTATTCACCAGATAATTAGGGTGACGATCACTCACCATGGCACCGCCGATCTTCTTGCCCCGCAGTCCCACGTAATCAATCAGCCACCCGGCCGGTAATTTTCCGTCCCGGGCCTTGATTCCGTTATCCTTTTCAAATTCTCCTAGAAGATGAGTATCCGTAACCGTCGGGTTCATGAAAAACGAGCCAGCACACTTGGCGGCCTGAGGATGTTTGGCCTCTCGCGCCGCTATGGTCTCTTCCATAACACGTGCCAGCGCTTCCTTTTTCCCTGGCACCAGTTTCAAGTCTGCGGAGAGAATCACCAACTGCGGATGTAACTTGAACAGACTGCTCCGATAATGAAATTCACACTGTGCCTGATGATATTCGCGTACCATACCGGTATCACGGTCGAGTGCCTTGACGGAAACAACACACTGACTGATTTCCACACCAAAAGCCCCGGCATTGCCACGGATTGCTCCCCCGAAAGATCCAGGGATACCGGCCAATTTTTCCAAACCCTGAAGCTCAGCGTCCTTGGCGGCCGTCACTACCGCCAAGAGTGACACGCCAGCACTGGCTGAAAGCTGTTCCCCCACTACACTAACAGTCGTTCCGACGACATGAGCCACGAGGCCCGCAAAACCTTTGTCGGAAAACAAAATATTGCTGCCACCACCCAAAATGCAGAGTGGTAATTTATTTTTTTCCGCGTACTCAAATACTTCAGCCAGTTCGATAGCTCCGGAAACCTCGCTATAGTAACGCGCAGCACCACCAACTCCAAACGTGGTCAACGGTGCAAGCGGCACGTTTTCTCGCAATTTGATCATGTGTGTTTGACGAGAGCGTGTGAGATTTCCCACACATTACCAGCTCCTAGAGTGATGATAACATCTTGGCGGCCAATTGTCTTTTGTAATTCTGCCACCAAGGCTTTTGTATCAGTGACGTGCTCGGCTTTGTTGGGAAAAAAACGGTTGATGAGTTCGACTAGATCTGTGGCCGAAACTGTGGCCTGTACTTCACGGGCGCTGCCGTAGATATCCAGGACACGCACATGGTCAGCCACATCGAAACTCTGGGCAAAATCGGTGAGTAGCGCCTTGGTACGAGTAAACGTATGGGGATGAAAAATAACCGAGAGTTTCTTATCCGGATACAGATCACGAAAGGCCTGCAGTGTTGCCCGTATCTCTTCTGGGTGGTGCGCATAGTCATCATAGATGCGGGCACCGTAGCGCTCACCGATGTATTCAAACCGGCGTTCTGTACCAGAAAACCTCTGAAAGGCATCAACCAGACGCTTGTTGTCTAGTCCCAGTGTCGTCAGAAGCGCGAGTACCGCTGTGGCGTTCTTGGCATTGTGAATACCGGCCAAGCGCAGACGGAAGGGCCCAAGCTTTTTCCCTCCATGGATAACAGAAAATGACTGCCTGAGAGCTTCTTTTTCTGCCACGAAATTCATCTTTTCCGGCACATATTCCACCACCTGAAAATCAGCTCCTGGCAGGGCACCGTAAGAAACAGTACGGCAGCGGGCCAACGCAGCTATCCGGGCCACGCTGGCCGAATCAGCACAGTAGACCAGCGTTCCGTGGGCAGGAATCCGGGCCACAAATTCATCAAACACTCGCTTGTAGCTTTCGACATCAGGGAAAAAATCTGGGTGATCCCAGTCGACGCTGGTGAGAATAACCGCGAACGGCGAGTAGTGGGCCAGCTTGTTCTGATATTCATCAGCCTCGATGACCAAGTACTCTCCGGAACCAGCCAGAGCATTGCCGACCCAGTTCATGATCCGACTCCCAACGATAGCCGAAGGATCCTTACCGAAAAATTTGAGTGTATCAGCCAAAAGAGCACTGGTTGTCGTCTTGCCGTGGGTTCCACACACCGCCAGAGTCAATTTTTCTTTAGTCAGAGCACCCAACGCTTCTGGGTAGCTCATGATTGGGATGTTCTGTTTTTGCGCCACCGCCAATTCAGTATTGTTCTCCGCTGTATAGACGGTCGAATGAATGACGAGATCGATTCTAGCAGAAATATTTTTGGATGCGAACGGCCGCACCAAGATACCCAGTTTTTTCAGGATAGAGTCGGTAAAAAAAACTTCTTCGGTATCGGAACCAGTGATAGTCGCCCCCTGGCGCAGCAATAACTCAGCCAAAGCCGTCATTCCGGCCCCCTTGATACCAATCAAGTGAATCTTCTTATACCGTGAGAGAGGATGGGTAGCCATAGGTCTAGTGTCCCATTATTTTGCGGATACCTGCGGCTATGGCATCGGCCGCATCGGGGTGATAGAAGGCATGGATTTTTTCGCCTAGCGAAGTACGCAGCGTAGGGTCGTTTATCAATTCGATAATTTTTTCGAGCAGAATATTGCCACCAAGATTCGGCTCTTCGATGACGACAGCGCCACCGATACCAGCAATATCATAGGCGTTCATACGTTGCTCGTCATTGGCCGCACTCTGCAGAGGGACAAGAATCGTGGCTTTCTTAGTCGCGGCCAGTTCAGCAATAGAGCCCGCCCCAGCCCGAGACAGTACCACCGAGGCCAGGGCCAGGACATCGGCCAACTCCTTGACCGCAAAAAAATCCTGCGCCACATAACCACCCTTTCCCGATTCGATAGCGTGTTCCTTCACGACGCTCAAAATATCCTGATAATTGGTACTACCGGTCTGATGCACCACCTGGATACCCGCCTGCAGTAACTGAGGCAGAATATGAAGCAGCGCTTCGTTTAGCATTGTGGCCCCCTGGCTGCCACCGAGTACCAAGAGGGTGGGCTTGTCTTGAGCGAGTCCGAGCGTCTGGGCACCGTTCATAGCGCTTCCGACCAAAAGTTCTTCACGGACTGGATTGCCAGTGAGAGCGGTCTTTTCTTTGGGAAAATAGGCATGGGCGCTGGGGTAGGCAATAGCAATTCGGGTGGCAAACCATGACAAAAAATGATTGGCCCGGCCAGCCACAGCATCGGAATCATGAATGAGCACGGGGATACGGTATATCCAAGCCGCCAACACTACCGGTACCGAGGCCGACCCACCTTTGGAAAAAACGGCGTCCGGCATGAACAGAAACAACTTCCACAGCGCCTGTAAGAAACCGATGGCCACCTTAAAGGGATCGATGAAATTCTGCCAAGAAAAATAGCGCCGCATCTTGCCGGTCAGTACGAACTGAGTCGGAATCTGCTCAGCAGACATGGCATCGCTTTCGAAGCGACCCCGTGAACCAATGAACAACAACTCCACCCCGCCAGACAACTGCCGTCGTAAAACGCGCGCCACGGCAATGAGAGGAAAGATGTGTCCACCGGAAATGCCACCAGAAAGAACCACCCGAAGAGGAGAAATCATAAAAAATATATGGAAAATAAATGATAAAAGATATAATTATTCTGCACCAGATACCATTTTCACCCCTTCAGTGTAGAGTGTTTGGATATATTAAGCAAGATTCCTACCGCTGCCAAAAGCACAGCAAGAGACGTCCCGCCGTAGCTAATAAATGGTAGCGGAATACCGGTGAGTGGAATCAGTCCGGTAATCGCCGAAATATTAATGAACGCCTGAAAGGTGATCCAGGAAGTGATCCCTACAGCGAGCAAACGGCCGAATTCATCGGACGTCTGAGAAGCGATACGCAGCCCTCGCCAGGCCAAAAACAAGAAGAGGAAGACAACAACGGTAGCCCCAATGAGTCCTACCTCTTCTCCTAAAACTGCGAAGATAGAATCCGTCACCGGTTCAGGAAGATAGTTAAACTTCTGACGACTCTGCCCGAGTCCTACTCCGAATAAACCTCCTGACCCGATTGCCAAAAGTGCCTGAGTCATCTGATAGCCGAAACCCATCGGGTCATGCTCAGGATTCATAAACACCAGGAAACGTTGCATACGATAGGGAGCCATCCGAATCAGAACGAACAGCGCCACCAGTCCGCTCAATACCAGGGCCAGTATATGGACGATACTGGCTCCGGAAGCAAAAAAGATGGCCAAGGAAATAAGGAAGATGAGTCCCAGTGTCCCGGTATCCGGCTGTTTGATGATGAGAAATCCCACCACGGCCATCAGTGCCAGAAAAGGCACTAGCCCTTCGTAAAAATCCGAGGCCTTGACCCGGCCCTTATTCGAGAGCCAGGCTGCCAAATAGAGAATGATGGCAAACTTCATCACTTCCGATGGCTGAAAAGAAATAGGACCGAGTTCCACCCAACGGGCAGCGCCGTACACCGTCGTCCCGAAGCCTGGAATAAAAACCAAAATCAAAAGCACCAGAGCCAGAATAAAAATAGGAACCACAAAACGCTGCCAGACCCGATAATTAATCTTCTGAAAAATATAGAGGAGTGTCAGTCCGACACCTAGGCCAAGGAGCTGCTGCTTAAGAAAATAGTAGTTATCACCGAATCGAACTTGTCCATAAACCACACCAGCACTGGCAACCATAATAAGGCCGATAGCCAGCAGCGTCAGCAGCACAAAAAAGAAGGGGCGATCAAAGGTAAGTTTTGCTGTTTTCATGTCGTCGCTGTTACTTAGAAGCCGGACTTCGAAGTCCGGCTTCTAAGTAGTTTTTAAGAGTGCTGCGCGCCACTTCTCTATTTCCCCATGATGCCCCGAGAGCAATACATCCGGTACTCGCATCCCCTGCCACTCTTCTGGTTTGGTGTACTGTGGATACTCCAGAGTTCCTACAATAGTGTGTGACTCTGTCTTGGCACTCTCGCTATTACCGAGCACTCCCGGTATCAATCGTGCCACCGCATCCACCACAACCAGCGCTGGGATTTCCCCCCCCGTCAAAACATAGGCACCGATAGAGAGCTCCTCATCAACTAGGTGTGCTGCCACACGTTCATCAACCCCCTCGTAGCGGCCACAAACCATGATCAGATGGTCATAATCGGCCAGACGCTGTATGTCTTCTTGAGTAATAATCTTCCCTTTGGCGGAAAAAAGAATCCTCCTTGTTTTCAGATTCTTCCTATCAGCCGATGGCTCTTCGTTGCTTGTTATCTGATCATTACAAACGGTCTCCAGCGCCTCGGCAATCGGTTCTACCTTAAGCACCATGCCAGCTCCACCGCCATAAGGGGTGTCGTCCACTGTCTTGTGCTTGTCATGAGCGAAATCACGCAGCTGGTGAGTGACAATGGTAATGAAGTTTTTTTCTTGAGCCCGTTTCAGTATGGAAACCCCGAAATAAGGGGTCAGGCTCTCGGGAAAAAGAGAAATGATATCAAAACGCATAGCCATTGTCTTAAAGGTATTATCTTTCATAATAGCACAAAAAGAGGCCCGATCGAGCAAAAACAGCAAAGAAAAAACCGCAGAAACAATGTTCTACGGCAGAATGGTGACAAGTGGAATCTACAGTGATTTGATAGTCCCGAAGATCCGATACACCACCTCGGCGACCTCCTGGTCTGTTACAAGAGCTGGCTGTGGCCTCAGGTAGTATTCGACCGCGCGAAGCTCCCATGGGGTGTTCTGTGGCTTTTCCACAGCCAAAACCTCACAGATTTCCAACTGCACCCCATCCGGAAGATCAGGGGTTTCTTCACAGCGCCGAAAGAAAACAGACACTCGCTGGTGACTTTCCACATCCTCCATTTCCTCACGGAATCGCTCATACTGGGAGCGTGGAAGCCACATCGGAACGAGGTGCTCCCACCGCTCACCTACAAGCAGAACCCACACCAAAACGATGCAGCCCTTGGTTTGCGGATCGTCGGTTGCCCCCTCTGATGAAAGGGGTGTCAGCCGCCCCACTATCCGAGACTCAGCCCTTCTGAACTCAACGCACCTTGTCAGGTCTTTGATACAGCGACGGCGCCGATAGAGCTGCCAAGGTTGGAGAACGAGGTACTCCATGAGCAATACTGCACCATAGGATGTCGCCAGGGCCGCCGGGTCACTTACCGCCAATCCTAGTGCCGCCCACAGAGCGAGGTTGAAGACGAACAATGTCACACCAACAAGCGTTGAATGCACCTGTCCGTCCTGGTCGAGCCGCTGTTGCAAACGTGGGGCAGGATAACATGGCCCAAAATCGCCACGCGAGGGATTACTGTCCTGGAATTCGGCTAGAGCCTCCTCTGCCTCTTCCAGAGACATCCCGGCCCAGTTAGCCGCCAACTGCGACAAGTGCAGCGTCCCGAACAGAAAGGCTGCCGTAATCAGCTGAAACCAGGGTTCTAGATACTCCATGTGGTACTCCTTTGTATTGGTAAAGAGGGTTGAACTGCCCTAAAAAAAGACAGGAGTCAAGGGGTGTCGAGAGAGCACATGCAAGACACCCCTTTGCTCCTGCCTCGAAACACTCTGTTTCGAAACAGCTCTTCAGGTTTACTTGAGCGTACTGAGAACCGTATTCTCATTTAAGACGAAACTGGTATCTTTTTCTACACCATTGGCCGCAATCACCGTCACCGTCACCGGAACATCGTTCAGTCCCGGCTGTTTCTCGACCTTGAGGTCATACCACGTCTGTTCGATTTTGTTCGGCAAGGTATAACGGAACGTCACAGTCTTTTCGGTACCGAGAGGCACCTGCACCAGGGCTCCAAAATATTTCTTGTTAGCAAATTCACCAAATACAGGCTCGGCTGTAGCATTGGTGACATCGGTCAGATAACTCCCCTGTGGCACATAGACACGCAAAAACGTCTGGTAGTCCTTCACGAACCAATCCTTCTTGAGAGCGGTGTGCCGATAGGTCACTGCCAGGGTCGCCTGGGGAACTTCCCCTGTCAAATCGATCGTGTAATGGTACGAGCGCTTCATGAAGTAGTCGCTCTTCCAGGCATTGAGGTTGGCATCTACCACAAGTAAGTAATCATCTGGCCAAGACTGATCAAGCGTCCCATCCCAGTGAGCGGCGCGCACCTTGTCCTGCAGAGTCTGATCCTTGAAAGATAGTTGGATATCCTTCTGCTTCAGATCTTCTAGTATCACCTGAAAAAGTTCGTACTTCTTGTTAAGGGGTAACGTCTTAACCTGCTCCAAAATCCGCATCCCGAGCAAATTCATTACCGATTTGCGCTCACCAGATCCAATGCCCTGTTTCAGGTACCCCTGCTCTACCTGATACTCAAGATCGATGATAGCATTATCTGCGCCATAAACACCCGGAAAACCCGCAAGCTCCACTGGACCCGTAACCCGGAGAAATGAAGTGAGGACATTGGCCGTCACCGCCACGATACCATCAAACTGCTCGCTGCCCTGCCCCATATGATAGAACGTCTCGGCCCACTTGGCGTTTTCCGCAAAATCGGGGGAATAGTTGGAATCGCGCAGTTTCCAAGAAGAAATCCGAAGTGTCTCATTCATAGGATACGGTGGAGCGATCGTGTCAGGAATACGACCATCAAAATTGCCAGTATCGTGCACCGCAAAATGAGTGACACTGCCATCACGAACTTTGAGGATACCAAAGGACCCGATGAATCCCCCTCCAGGACGCAGCTCCAGATTATTCTGAAACAGGATGAGAAAGGTTTTTTCCTCACCGTCTGTATCAAGGAGCGCGTCACCCAAAGAGATGACTGTATCGAGGTCCGTCTTCATCTCCTCTCCTACCGGCAACCAGCCGAGCAAACGCTTGAGGGTATCGAGGTTATGGGAACGAATCTCCCAAAAAACAAACCAACCAGCAAGAAAAACAGTTGCAACGAGGACAAACAAAAACCAGAATTTTTTTGAGTAGTGTTTCATACTTACTTGCCACCAGCTAAAAGTTCATTCAAGCGTCGCTTGTACTCCTCGATGCTTGGTTCATCATGCGCGACTTGCTTGTCTGGCAAGGGCGTTACTGGTGACGTTATTTCAATAGTCTCAGACGGCTCTTGCATTGGCAAATCAGTCATCAGCGTTTCGAATTGAAATGGTAACTCGGAGGCGTCTATTCCAGGCAAATTGTCCGGTGCCGCCTTGGTGGCAGGGGCAAGGATTTCCTGACGGATAACCTCTTCTTCGCTTGACGACTCATATGACAGTGCCTTGGGCCGGGTAGGCAGAAATTTGCGCGGATCAATAAACGGTACGGCGGCGCCGATAACAAAATCCTGCTGCGCTTTTGCTGGCGGTACCTGCTGACCCATCTCGGGTATCTGCTTGAACGGGGGGATCTTCTGACTTCTACGCTTGCCAAAAAACGACGGCACCAGAGAGAGTGTCAGGAAAAATAACACCGTCGCAACAAGAGCGCTACCCAAGCTGGTCAAAACGTAAGGGATAGGACGACCGAGTACCGGCTTGACGATGGGCTCATCGACGATACGCATGTCAATATCGTTCTGGATGTCATAATACAATCCGGCCACCGCAAACAGTGTCTGGGCCGTCTGAAGGGAGAGGCGTTTGGCTTTTTCAGCGGTATCCTGCTTGGCGGTCACCACCAAAATGCCGCTCCCCGCTCGCAGCTTTACCATGACCGTCTCGTTCCACATGGCCTTGCGCCTGTCTTTGGTATAGCCCTCAAAGTCGTCGTCGATCAGGTCACTACTCGCTAGCACCCGCTCATAGAAAGAAAGGTTACGAGAAAGTTCAGCGAAGTTTTCTACTACCTGTTCCGTAGCCGCCTCTCTAGACTTATTCACAACCAAGATCTGGACTGCGGACTGATAGATACGAAAGGTGTCAAGCCAGAAAAGGAGCGAAGCCAGCATGACAAAAACGAGCGTCACCACAAAGGAGCGCCGCCAAGAACTCTCAAGAAAGAAAAATTTATTTACTGCGCGAAGGGACATAGTGTTCGTTTACATGGCCGCGCTGCAAAACATTTTCATACACTTCCAGTGTCTTCGTAGCAATAGCATCCCAGCCATAGTGCTCACGCACTCGTTCTTCTGCAGCCTTCCCAAGCGCTGTCACTTCATCACCACGATTGGCGAAGTACGCCAGTTCCCGTTTCAAACCATCAATGTCTTTACTGGGAAAGTAGGCGCCCGTGTTGGCCACTGCCTCACGATTGGCCGGAATATCGCTTACGATTGGCATGACCCCATGGCCCATCGCTTCCAAAAGCGCCAGTGACAGACCTTCATCTTCTGACGACTGAACAAAGATCGCAGCATGAGAAAAGAGTTCCTGCAGCACCTTGCCAGACTGCTCTCCCGTGAAAATAATGTTTTTGCGGCCACGAGCTAACAGGTGAAGAAAAGTGACGTACTCTTCGGTATGAACAGCCCCACCCACGATAACCAGCTTGAAATTATTGGGTAATTTGTTGGTATCTTCCAATTCATTGAAAGCCTTAATAAGATAGTGTAGCCCCTTGTGACGAATCAGGCGACTGACCGATAAAACGTAGCGTTTGGGACGCAAACTCCACGTTGCCAGGTGTTCCGTATCGGCCTCGTATTCCACTTCGGCACCATTGGGAACAAAAGGAAATACTTTCTCATATTGTTTTTCCGCATACTGCTGCAGCGTCTCACTGATAACAATCGTTTTCTCTGGAATGGTACAGGTCATCCATTCTGCAGCATGCAAAAATATTCGCGCAAAAATATTCCACTTCTGGTGCAAGTAGTCACGGCTATGAAAGGTAGCGATAACCCTGGTTTTTGGCTTGAGTAAGCGCGGAATAAGAGCAAAAATGCTTGGTCCGATAGACTGGAAGTGGATGACATCGTACGACGTGAAGAGCGCATGCAGCGTCGAAAGTAAGGTGTGGGTAATAGCATCCAGATGTTTGGTGTTGATACTTGGTACATGCACCAGTCTGACTCCAGCAAACTCCAAAAGAGGAAACGGGGTATAGTGCGAGCGTACATAGACGGTCACCTCGTGCCCCTGAGCTGCCAGTCGAGTAGAGAGCTTTTCTACATGCTTCTCCACACCACCCGAAAGGGCTGGGATGCCTTTTTGTCCAATGAAAGCAATTTTCATACGCGAGGAGTGATTATCCACAAGATAAAGAGACCTTATCTTGTTTAGAAGCCACGCAAGATAGCAGAGATGTTGCCAGCAAGATTCTTCTCGAAACGATCGATGTTGACACCCTCACCCAAGAAAAGACCAGAGAAACCCTTGAGGCCCTGACCGGTACGAGCCAGCTTGGTGATGCCATACCGATGATTACCAACAAATGATGCCTTTTTAAAACCAATTTTTCCGTCCAAACCAAAAGAGCTTATTTCCACGCCTTCGCGGCTATTGTTACGAAAGCTATTTTTCTTGGTCCAAATCTCCGCACCATCCATAATGAGCTTAGCACCACTGCCCTTGTTGTCATTGAAACGGTTGTTCTCCAACCAAGCCTCTGTACCAGCAGCTAGATCGATACCATCGCTGCGATTGCTAGTAATATCTGAATTCACGATCACAATGAAACGCTTTTCAGAAAAGATCCCAGCCCGGCCATTATTACTAATCTTCACCTTATCAAGCATAACGCGAAATTTCTTCTTCGTTGGCGCCTTATCAATGTGAATACCATCACGCTTGTTGTTCTTGATTTCCACCTTGAACAAATGAGCGTTGGCATCTTCATTGATGCGCACACCATGAAAACCGTTCTTGATAGTGACATAGCTCAGCTTGGCGTCATCCTTCATGATAACAACGGGGAGATCACCGTTATCACCCTTGATAGTAACTTTGTCGGCATCTTCACTGTTACTCAAAACCTTCACGTCCTTCGGAATGGTAATATTTTCTTTATACGTACCGCTCTTGATACGCACTTCCGTACCACCATCAGCATGCTTCAGGGCACGAGAAATCGTGCGGTACGGATGACTATTGGAACCATCTTCGGTCCCGCTATTATCCTTATCCACATAGATTACCTTGTTCCCTCCGAAAACCACAAAAGGCACCGTAATCAAAACAGTGAACGCTGCGGCCAACATTACCTCTTTAGAGAGCCAAAAGTTGCTCGTTTTCATACCAATTAAACGTGAATTTTTAGACCTTGTATACTAGCAAATTTTGCGATTTTTGTCAAGTGTCTCTATGTGCGCTACAATAGATGGTGTTTGGCTTTACTTGGGCCATATTTTCGCATAATCTTTTACCATCTTTTCTTATGGATTTGCATGCTCTCTTTTCTCCTCGCAGCATTGCTGTTATTGGTGCTTCCACCAAACCCGGTAGCGTGGGCCATGGCCTCACCGAGAACCTCATTAAAAATGGTTACCAGGGCAAGGTCTACCCAGTTAATCCGAAAACCGCCCTTCTCTTTGATCTCCCCTGTTATCCCACTATCACGGCTATTCCAAACGAGGTCGACCTCGCTATTATCATCATCCCGGCCGCCAGCGTGCCAGAAGCGCTGCGTGAGGCCTGTGAAAAAGGAATTAAGGCCGCCATCATCATTTCTTCCGGATTCAAGGAGACTGGGAATGCTGGCCAGGCGCTAGAACAAGAAGTCATCGACATAGCTCAGGAGTACAACATCGCGCTACTCGGTCCGAATTGCCTGGGGTATCTTCATCCCGCCATCGGTCTCAATGCTTCCTTTGCCAAACATCTGCCCGAATCTGGTCCGGTTGCTTTCTTCTCGCAAAGTG